>NZ_SJOS01000037.1:0-25321 GCF_012027765.1 Pseudoflavonifractor sp. SW1122
TTTTTTGACATCTCCACCAGGGCAGGGGTTTGTGGAACTGTGCGAAACCAAGAGTTGGCCGCCGCCCCGTTGACAACCGGAAACATGGGGGCTATTCTGGTGGAAGATACAGGCTATTTCGCCCGGTTTCACCATCGCCCTTTCCCCGTTGTAAGGAGGTTCAACCAATGGATATTCAACTTCTCGCCATGGATTTGGACGGCACGTCCCTGCAAGCCGACCACCTGAGCTTTACCCCCCGTCTCCACCAGGCTCTGGCGGAGGCCCACGCCAAAGGGGTGGCCATCGTGCCCACCACCGGACGGCAGCACTTTCTCCTCCCGCCTCCGGTGCAGACGGGAGCGGCATGGGAAAACCTGTGCATTTTGTGCAACGGCGGCGAGATTCGCCGCATTGCCACCGGAGAGCTGCTGCGTGGCCACTACATTCCCCCCGAAGTGGCTCAGGCGGTGGTGGAGCTGGCGGGAGAATACCACTTCCCCGTGGAGCTGTCCGCCCAGGGCCACATGTACCTGACCCAGGAGAGCTGGGACATGGAGCAGCCCTACCGGGAGTTCATCGGCTACCACCTGGATGTGGTGCTGGGCAAGCGGGGCGTGGTAGTGGACGACCTCGTCCGCACCGCCCACACGCCAGAGCTGAATATCGACAAGATCAACCTCCCCCACATCCCCGATCCCCTCCGGGACCAGGTCTGTGCCCGGCTGGACGCCCTGCCCCTCAATCACTTCTGGTCCGGGCCCCACACCATTGAGATCGCCCACACCCAGAGCACCAAGGGCAACGCCCTGCGGGAGGTGTGCGGGCTGCTGGATATCGACCCCGCCCACGTCATGGCCATCGGGGACAGCGGCAACGACCTGTCCATGCTCCA
The DNA here is from genome assembly GCF_012027765.1 of Pseudoflavonifractor sp. SW1122. Lineage (NCBI taxonomy): Bacteria > Bacillati > Bacillota > Clostridia > Eubacteriales > Oscillospiraceae > Pseudoflavonifractor > Pseudoflavonifractor sp. SW1122. The sequence goes on from NZ_SJOS01000037.1 coordinate 875, forward strand.
GGCCGCCGGGTTCTCCGTGGCCATGGGCAACGCCGCCCCCCACATCCAGGCAGCGGCGGACGCTGTGACCCTGCCCTATGACCAGGACGGGGCCGCCATTGCCATTGAGCGGTACATTCTCAACAAGTGAAACCTCTTACATAGACAAAGGTGGAAGCAGCTGCTTCCACCTTTTCGTTCATCACGGGCCAAAGCCCCCCTGGGCAGCTGGCCCTATAGTCGTCTGGGTAATCTCCCCGTCCGGGCCTATTCTGGTGGGTGCGGCGTTCCCGCCGCCGGGGGTCTGGTTCCCGGTAACCGCCAGACTGCCTGTGCTGCACTCCGTAGGAGCGGATATCATCCGCCCGAGTGGATGCACTGCCCTGGGGCGGAATGAAGATGCCCATGAGCCGGGGGGGCCAGCAGGAACACCAGGGCGTAGAAGCCCAGCACCAGGGCCACGGGTCAAATCTTGTCTCATTCTCTCCCGGCTTTCTCTCTCGTTTGCCTACCATTCTACCACAAAGGGTGGGAGTGGTACAACCGCAGTCAGGAGACAGGACACTGCCGCCCGGCGTGGTCGATGGTATAGTCCTCCCCGTACTCCCCTGGGAGGACCAGCTGGGAGATGGGCAGGAAGGTATACCCCTCCTGGAGCAGGGTCTCAATGATGGTGGGCAAAGCCTCGGGGGTGTGGAGGGCAGCATTGTGGAAGAGGACAATGCTCCCCGGCCCCACCCGGCTGGTGACCCGCTGGGTGATCTCCGAGGCAGAGATATCCTTCCAGTCCAGGCTGTCCACGTCCCACTGTATGGGCTGGATGCCCATGCTACGCACCGTGGTAATCACATGGTCGTCGTACTCCCCGTAGGGACAGCGGAACAGAGTGGGAAATTCCCCGGTGATGGCCTCAATTTTCTCCCCGCAGGTGGTGAGATTCTCCTTGATCTGCTCTGGGGTGAGGCTGTTGAAGTGGGCGTGGTCGTCGGAATGGCTCATGATCTCGTGCCCCGCCTCGTGGAGGGCCTTCACCGACTCCGGGTATTTGTCCACCCACTCCCCCACCACAAAGAAGGTGGCCTTCACCTGGTATTTATCCAGAATGTCAATGAGGGTCTGGGTATCCTCGTTGCCCCAGGCCGCATCAAAGGACAGGGACACCACTGGATAGTCCGCCTGGACACAGTACACCGGAAGCTGTCGGGTGGTGGCTGAGGCTCCCACCACCTTGGGGTGGCTGACCAGGCGCAGGATGGCCACCGCCGCCAGCACCAGACCCACCCCCGCCAGAATACGGCGGCGCAACACCAAGATTCTCATAAGGCGCTCCCCTTTCCACGGCTGTTTCACCCCAGTGTATGGTCCGCTGTGGAAAAACAGAACCGCCCGGTCTCCCTTTCCAGGGTAGCCCGGGCGGTCATACTGTCAAAAACGAAAATGAATGATTTTACACAAATATAAAGCCCAATGCTTGCATGTTCGAGAAAGGCTTTGCCTTTATCGCTCCATCTTCCAGAAGTAGGCGCAGTAGGGGGGCAGCTGGCTGCCGCCGCCGAAGTCGTGGAGCTGGCCTGTGATGAGATCCACGGCCTGGCCACACCCGGCGTCAAAGTGGGCGGTGTAGGGCTGGTCGTCGGCGTTGATGGCCACCAGCACCCGCTCCCCCTCCACAGCCCGCTCAAAGATGAGCTGGCGGTTGGTGAGCACCACATTGCGGTAGCCGCCGTAGCACAGGGCCTGACTCTCCCGCTTGGCACGGGCCAGCTTGGAAATCCAGTCGGTGAGGTGGTTCCACTCGGGCTGTTCCAGGGCGGGGCGCAGGGGAGCGTCGCCCCAGGACTCCTTCTTGCCCTCCAGGCCCCACTCGCTGCCGTAGTACACCGCAGGCACCCCGGGCATGCCGAACATCAGGGCATAGGCGGGGGCCAGGTGCTCCTTGTTGGTGAGCTGGCTGGCAATGCGGGTGACGTCGTGGTTGTCCAGGAAGGAGAGCAGATGGGCCCCCTTGTACATGGTCCAGGGCTCGGGTCCAAACTGGCGGGCCAGAGAGTGGCCGATTTCAAAGAGATTCATGGAGTTGAAGCTGGACCACAGCCCCTTGTAACACTCGTAATTGGTCACCGAGTGGCACATGTCCGGGGCCATCCACTGCTTGTAGTCCCCGTGGAGGGTCTCACCCATGAGGGCCAAGTCCGGCTTCAGGGAGGAGGTAAACTCCCGCAGGTGGCGCAGGTAGTGCTGGGGCAGGCAGTAGGCCACGTCCAGGCGCAGCCCGTCAATGTCAAACTGGTCCACCCAGGCGCGAATGGCCTCAAACTGGTGCTCCACCACCGCCGGGTTGTCCAGGTTCAGCTTCACCAGCTCCCCGTGGCCCTCCCAGTCGGCGTACCAGAAGCCGTCGTTGTAGTGGGAGTTTCCGTTGAAGTCGATGCGGAACCAGTCCTTATAGGGGCTGTCCCACCGCTTTTCCTGCACGTCCCGGAAGGCCCAGAACCCACGGCCCACGTGGTTGAACACCCCGTCCAGCATCACCCGGATACCGGCCTGATGGAAGGCGTCACACACCTGGGCGAAGTCCTCGTTGGTGCCCAGGCGGCAGTCCAACTGGAAATAGTCCCGGGTATCATAGCCGTGGCGGTCACTTTCAAACAGCGGGTTGAAGAGTACGGTGTCCGCCCCCAGCTTTTTGATGTGCTCCACCCAGTCCAGCAGGCGCAAAATTCGGCTTTCCCGCACACCGTCGTTGTCCTCCGGCGCGCCACACAGCCCCAGCGGGTAGATCTGATAGATGACTGATTGGTCAAACCACATATGGTCGTCCTCCCTGTTCTCTGCCTTGGCAGCAGGTATTCTTACCCTGTTATTATACCCGCCTGCCGGGCACAGGTCAAATAAAACCGCCCACTCCTGTCACCGCTCCATCTTCTCCACCCGGGCAGTCAAACGGGCCACACTGAGGGCCGTTTGGGACAAAAGCAGCTCCTCCACCAGGTCGTCTTCGTACACATCGCCACACAATTGATACCCCTGACGCTCCACCTCGTCCACAAAGAGATGGAAGGCCACCTCCAAGTCCTCCAGTTCTCCCTGGTGGTAGTACACCGCATACGCTCCCGCGGGCTTGATGTAAAGCCGCTCATCCTCCACCCGTCCCTGCACCGGATTGAAATAATGGCTCTCCACAAAACAGCGGCGTCTGGCCCGCTCCAGGGGGATGATCTCCCCCGCCTGCAACCGGGTGCTCAGCTCCTTCTGCTCACAGTACTTCAAATGGTTGCGAAAGGTGCGCAAAAAGGTCTCCTCGTCCGGCATTTTGGTATACCGGGTGGGGGAGGCAATCAGGTATTCCTCCGGCATCTGGCGGACCTCCAGCACGCCGTACTGGCACTTGGCCCCCTCCAAGTAGGAACCCACCGACTGCTCCAACGCCATCCGCATATCCGTTCCTGATACAAGCAACTGGATAAATTTACATTGAAATACAGACGGTTTGTTACCATTCGGGCAACACTGACAACCAAAAGCCCTGCTTGCCCTGTGCGCCAAGGATAAGCGCCGCGCCTGATGGCATGACAAAGACCTCTTCCAGGTAAATTCGCCTGGAAGAGGTCTTTGTTGTCACGGTTATCGAGTCATGGGGATGTACTGGTCGGGCTTTTTGGCGGTGGCAATGTAGGTGGGCTTTCCGTTCTTGTCGAACCCGGTGCGGCGGAGCAGTCCCGCCTGCACCAGCCGCTCGGCATCTGCCACGGCCATCTCGCCGTACTGGGGCACCGACACCAGGTTAGACGTATTGGAGTTGGGCCCCGGCTTGGGACCGTTGACCTTCGTGACGGTGGAACTGGAGCTCTTGCTGCTGCCGCCGCTGCCGCTGCTGCGATAGGCCGCAGCGGCCTTCTGGCGGTAGTACTGGAGCATGGCGTTGACATACTCCTGGGTGTACCCGGACTTGGCAATCAGGTCGGAGGAGGGCATCACACCCGCCTGCAAAATGCCGTCCACCTGGGTCTGGGCCGCCTTCTGGGCCTGCTGCTGCTGCTCCCGCTCCCAATCCAACTGGTCCACATATTGCTGGTACTCGGAGTCGTTGGCCTTTTGCAGACCCTCCAGGTAGCTTTGCAGCTGGTTGTAGTTGTCCAGATACTGCTGGTAGGCAAACTCCTTGTCCACATTGAACTGACCCAGCTTGTCCTTGTACTCCTGGTAGTCCATCTGCTCCTGGCCGTTGACGGCGTCCAGGTAGCTCAAGAGTTTGTTGTAGTCGTCCAGATACTGCTGATAGGCAAAGTTTTTGTCTGTGTTGTACTGTCCCAGCCGGTCCAGATACTCCTTGTAGTCCAGCTGTTGCTGGGTGTTCACCACCCCCAGGTCATTGGCCAGCTGCTCATATTCGCTCAAATACCGCTGGTAGGCCTGGTTGTACAGCTCGGGAATCATGTCACTGAGCTGGGAGGCGTAGTAGTTTCCCGCCTGGGACGCCGCTGTGGCGGCGTAGCTGGAGGTCTGGCCCCCCGAGGCGGCCGCCGCCTGGGCCAGGGCATTGGCGGTGGCCCGCTCCCCCTCCCGCAGGTACTGCTTCTGGTACTCTCCGAACACCGGGTCGGTATCGGTGCTCCAGGTGAAGTCCTCCCGGTTGAGCAGCTGGTCCAGCAGCTCCTTTTGCAGCTGCTCATAGGGGTTGGTGTAGGTGGGGGCCTCCTGGTCCCAGGAGAAGTCCGGGTACTTGCCGATCTGGTCCAGAATGGCGTCCTGCTCCTCCTCGTACTTGTTGTCGTACTCCGGAGCCTCCTGGTCATAGGAGAAGTCGGGGTACTTGTCCAGCTGGTCCAGAATGTCGTCGATCTCATCCTGATAACTTCCCGTAAAGCCGTTGTAGCTTGCCTTGAGCTGGGCCGCCGCCTCATTGGCAATGGCCCGCTGGGCGCTGGTGGTGGCGGAGTTGGCCTCCGCCTTCAAACTGGCCGCCGCAATGCCGTACTCCGGGTAGGGCTCAGCCAGACGCAGCTCGTCGGGGTCAAAGTCCTTTAAGGTGTTGGTGGCCTGAGCCTTTTTCAAAAAGTCGCTATAGGTGTATGCCATGTTCTCTCCCTCCATTAGGTACGGCCCAGGGTGGCGTTGTACCCTCCGCCGCCGTACCGCTCTCTGGTGATGCTGTAGATGCGGCACCTCCCGGTGCCGGTGAGGCGGAGTCGGTAGTGGTCCCCCCGTCGGGGCACCATGGGCAGCTGGAAGCTGCGCTTGGGGGTGGGGCCAATGGGCTGGCCCATGGGCAGCCAGGTCCCGTCGCTGTCCACCTGCACCCAGGCCTGGACCTGGCCCCCTTCCTCCACCTCCAGGCGGATATTGAGACGGAACAGCCCCTTTTTGTCTGGGCTTCCGTCGGTGAAGTCAGCAAATTCCGCCTCCCACTCCACCGCTTCCTCCTGCTGGGCTCCTTCCGAGGGCTTGGCGGTCTCTCCCACCGTCCAGATCTCTCCAGCCTCGTTGAGCAGGTACAGCGTCCCGCCGCTGGCGGCAAAGTGGGTGGCGTGGGTGTCATCCTCCCGGTTCCACAGCTTGGTCTGGGTGTCGTACACCAGCAGACTCCACCCCTCCCCCGCTCCCCGGGCGGAGAGGTAGTAGCGCAGCCCGTCGGCCCCTGCCACGGCGTTGCCCACTGCCAGGTCCCCCAGCCTGCGGCTGATGCACTGGGGCACGCTGCCGGAGTAGGCCATCACCCCGCCCCGGGACAGATAAAACAGCACCTCCCCCGCCGCAGCCAGGCTGTTGCCACACCCCTCCATCACCCCCAGGGTCTCGGTGCCCATGACCTGGAAGTTGGAGGGCATGGTGCCGTAGACCTTGTAGATGTGGTCTTCCTTGAAAAAGACGGGGTAGCCCAGGTAGGAGATGCACCCGGTGAAGTTCCCCGCCGAGCCGGTGTCCACGGCGTAGGCATCGGTGGCCAGGCCGTCAAACACGTTCCAGTTGAAGGGGTCCCCCAGCTTGGAGCAATAGATGGTGTTGTCCTTGCACCCCCACACCCGGTTCTCGTTTTCGCACACATAGTCCAGGTCGGGGACAGTGCGGGTGAGGGTCACCTCTCCCGCTTCCGTGTAGGCCTCGTCCCCCTTCTCCCCGTCCAGGGTGAAGGAGTACTCATAAAACACCAATTTGTCGCCCTGAATGTCCCGGATGATGAGGCTTTTGTTGTTCTCGGCATGTGTGGCGCAGCCGGAGATGGTCACGGCGTCCCCCTTTTGGAAGTAGTCCGTCCAGGTGACCCCCTGGGCCTGGATGGTGTTGGCCTGGGCCTCCTGCCCATAGAGGGTGCCGTTTTGGAAGGACAGCCCCGCCCCCGTCCATTTAGACTCCAGGGAGCCGAACACCCCGGTCTGGGTGTTGTAGTAGACCTTGTCGGGGAAGATGAGCAGGTAGGAGCCCAGGGCGGCAAAGGTCTTCTCTCCTTCACTCACATCCCCTTTTCGCTCCCCCTGGTACCAAAATCCACCCTGGGCCACCCAACACAGCGCCCCCCGGGCAAAGAGGCCCCCGGGCTGTGTCAGTGTGGCCACCTTCCACCGGGGTGGTCGACTGGCAAGGAGGGGATAGTCCGCCCCGGTGAGGTTTTTCATCTGGTACAGCGCTCCATCCCCCGCTCCCGGGGTGTGATCCAGGCCGCCAAAGGCGGTCTGGCTGGTGGCAGTCATGCCGATGTCATAGGCCATCGCCGGCAGTCTCATGGGCTCCCTCCTTCACTTCCTCCACCTCTTGCTGGGTCAGCTGTCCCGCCGCCACCAGCATATCCAGGCGGCGGTCATCCCACAGCCGGGGGTAGTAGCGCTTGGCCAAATCCAGAATGGTCATAACACCACCCCCTGCAAGGCGGCCAGAAAGTCCACGTCTGCCCGCAGCTGCTCCAGCGGGGTCACGGGTTCCACCATCCCTGCCAGATCCGCCTCCAGCTCCTCGATGGTGCGCTCCACAATGGCCCCACCCACCAGCTTGTACCGGGGTACCCCCTCGTCGGTGTACAGGGGGAGAGGCAAATAGTTGCTCTGGGGGTGGTGGCAGCGGTCCCCAGGCCCCCGCTCCACTTCCACCCACCCTTCCGTGTGGGTAAGCAGGGCGGAGGAGGTCAGCGCCACCACACAGCTGCCCGGATTGACTTGTACGTATACAGTATATTCTTCCATAATTCACCTCACAAATTGGCGTCAAATAATAGTTTTCCACTGATGCTGCGCAGGGTACACACGTCATTGGTCACCAGCCCGCTGGTGGTGAAGATGACCCCCACCCCGCCGGGCAGGTTTCGGGTCCCGGCCACAGCCGTGGGGGTATGGGAGGCTCCGTTGTTGAAGATACCGATGCCCGACAAGTTGGAGCCGTTTAAGAAGGTCACGCTGGGGGCCAGACGCATCTTCACCCCGCAGGGGAACACCATACGGGCGGAACTGGTGCTGAAGGCAAAGCCATACCCCAGGGGGTAGCTGGTGTCCCCCTCCACCGGCACGTACTGGTAGCGGTAGCAACGGAGAATCTCCTCCGGGTCGGGCTGCTGGGTCAACTGCCAAGTGCCGTCCTCCCCCTGGATGGCCAGGGTCTGGTGGTCCCCCACCTCCAGCTTGGCCCCAAAGATGCGGCAGGAGGCCGCCCCCTCGCTGATAAGCTGGCACCACAGTTGGGAGGGGCTGTCCGACAGGGTGGCGGTGAGGGCATACACCTGCAAGCCCTTCTGGGAGAGCACTTCCCCCGCCTGTCCTGTGCCATCGTTGAGGCCCAGGTGGTAGCTGCCCGAGAGGATATCCACCGCCATGGACAGAGTCACCGTCTCCCCTGCCAGGGCCCCATAGTCCTCCACAAACTGGCCCAGCCCTAAGGTACCCGAAGTATTGGTGAGCTTGGCGTAGCGCTGGCCCACCACCACCTCCCCGGCTTTGGTGTCCCCGCTGGTCTTCCAGCCGTCCAGGGTGTAGGCAGGCTTGGTGATGGCGTAGGTGGTGCTGCCCCGCTGGTTGACGGTGAAAAAGGGGTTGATGAGCAGATTCTGCCCCACGTCTGGGGTGACCTTTACCCCCTGGATGTACACCGGGATGTGGAAGGCGAAGTCGTCCTTGCCCCAGTCGAAGCCGGGGCTGGCCTTCACCACCTTCACCTCACTCTCCACCTGTTCCAGGGCGTCTTCGGCCCGGGCCTGGAACTCGTAGGCGGTCTGGTAGTTCAGCCCCTCCACCGTGGCGTGGGCCACATAGGTAAAGCCCATGGGGGTGGTCCGGTCCACTGCCGTCCAGGCGCCCCAGGCTTCCGTCCCCTGGGCTCGGTAGCGGTACTCCACCACCAAGGTGTTGTCTGCCCCGCCGAAGGAGCCGTAGTAGCAGGCCCCAGCCACCTCCAGGTCGTAGCGCCCAGACGCATCCGGGGTCCCCTGGCCCAGGGTACAGGACAGGCGCACATATCCCACTAGCTTGCGCTCCACCGTCTTGGTGGTGGAGTTGCCTCGACTGTCGGTGGCGGAGACCACGATGGTCCCCGACTCCACCCCCTCCAGGGTGCCGTCTCCGGTGAGGGTATGGCTGCCGCAGGTGACAGACTGCCGGACCAGAGAGGCCCCCTTCACCGCCTGGGCCCCGGTTTTCACCGCCACCTGGGAGTGGTACTTCACCAGGTTCCCGCTCTCTCCCGTGAGGGCCAAGGTGGTTTGGTTCACGTCCTCCACCGTGGGGTTCAGGGTGGGGGCGGGATTTTGGATGGTGAGGGTGCGGGTGAGGTAGGTGATAAAGGTCTGACCTCCCACGGTGCTCTTGACGTAAAAGCGCACCTGGGCGGTGTTTTTCGTGGTGTCCACCTTCCGCATAGCCTCCCGCTCCGCCTGGGTCAGGCGGAAGGTGTAGGAGGTGCCGGAGATGGTGCGGTAGTTGGCCAGAGCATGAGTGCTGTCCTTGAAAATGCCCAGCTGCACCGACACCCCGGCGGGATTGCTCACCTTCACCACCGGGTCGTCCTCGTCGGTGAAGTTGGGGGCGCTGGTGATGGTGGCCCCCCGGGGGATTTTGGTCAGGGTCATGGTGCCCGACCCGCTCATGGCTCCTGGGGTGTAGCTGGCCGAAGCCATATCCAGGGAGTAGGCCAGAGCCATGGATTTGGAGCCGTCGCTCTGGTGGGCCACGGTTCTGGTACCAGACAGCAAGGTCACCTCCGAGCGAGTCCCCAGGGTGATTTTCGGGGCAGAGCCCCGGTCCCGCACCGCCACCGTCTGGTTGTCCAGCTTCACCGCTGCCCCCACCCCGTACTGGGCGAAGTTTTTGGTGGTGGACTTGAGCTTGAGGGTGTAGGAGAGGGTGGAGGAATTCCCAGCGGTGCTGGTGGACTGCTCCACCAGGGTGAGCTCCAGGGTGAAGGTGTTGGAGCTCTGGGTGTAGGTTTTCGTCTGTAGTGCCATGTGTGCTATCCTCCAATCCAGAAGCAGCCCATGCGGTCCGCTCCGTAGGGTTCCAGTCGGGCCTTCCCCGCCAGAATCAGGAAGGTCTTGGCATGGAGATTGGTGGCCTCCACCCCCTGGTTGTCCACCACCAGCACCTGGGTGCCGCTGCGGCTGACCGTCATGCCGTCCTCGGTGACCTGGGTGGTCATCTCGCTGCCCGTCTTGCTCACCGTCAGCCCCTCATCGTCAAAGGTGAATCCGGTTTTGGTGGTGACGCTGTCCACCCCCTGGGCCAGCTTTTTCTCAATGGCGATCTCCACCTGGTCCGAGGTCAGGGCCAACTCCACCCGACTGGAGACCTGGGCCAGGGACTCCTCCAGCCCCTCCACGGTCTCCTGGGTGCCCACTTGGGCGTCCTTCACCTCCTGGACCTGCTGCTGCTGGGACTGCACCAGGGCGGTGAGGCCATCGGCGGTGACGGACAGCTGGGTCAGCCGCTCCCCCTCCCCCTCCAACATCAAATAGAGTGGCTTGGTGATGGCCTCCTCCCAGGAGTTGAGGGCGTTCTGGTTGAGGTTGGTGGTGTCCAGGTTCTGCATGGTGTAGCGCATCTGTTCCACCAGCAGATAGAGGTAGTTTTGCACCTGGGCCAGCTTGTCCTCTGTGGATATGTCCCCGTCAAAGTCGGGGAATTTAGCGTCCATGTACAGCCAGTTGGCTGGCATGCTTTCCACGCCTCCTTTCTCAAACAGGGCACCACCGGGGAAACGGTGGTGCCCTGTGTTGTGCTCCTGCCGGGGCGGTTACACCTTCTCGGCGTAGTCCAGGCTGATCCAGCCTGCGCCGGACTTCAGCTTGCCCCAGCGCTTGGCCCCGGGGCCGTTGGACTCTGCCACAATGGTGTACACCCCGGGCTTGATAAAGCCCTTGGCTTCGGTGTCGGTGCCGGGGCCGCTGCGAATGCGCAGCTCGGTCACCGTCACCTTCACGGTGTAGGGGGTGAACCCGGTGGTGGAACCAGGCAGCTTGAGCACCTGCCCCACCACAATGAGGTTGGGGTCCTTGATGCCGTTGAGCTGCACCAGCGTGTCCACGGTGGTTCCATACTTCTGGGCAATCTCGCTGAGGGTGTCCCCCTTCACCACCGTGTGGGTCTTGCCGGACACCGGGGGCTGGGGCTTGACCTGGGCAGGGGTCATAGCCTTGGACACATCGGCCCGGAAGGTGTCCATGGACTTGCCAAACTTGGGGAACCAGTGCATCACGTCGGCGTGGTTGCTGGCCACCCCTCGCTGGTAGCCCTCGGAGTGGCAGATGACCACCCCGTCGGCCAGGGGGTTGAGGTTGTAGGTCTTGCACAGCATGGCAGTGAGCTCCACCGCCTCCTGGTAGACCTTGCGGAAATAGCCCTCGTCGGTGAGGTCGTCCTCACAGATCTCAAAGGCAATGTGGGTGTTGTTGGCGCTGCCCCCGGAGGTGCCGGTGCCGGCGTGCCAGCCCCGGTGGTTCCAGGGCAGGGTCTGGACGGTGCCCACGCCGCCGTCGGCCAGCTTGCCCACAAAGGCGTGGGTGCACACATCCAGCCCCGGATTATTCCAGTCGTTGGCGTTGCGGTTTCCGCCGATCTCCGCCTTCAACTGGGCCTCATTGCTCTGTCCCTCCACCGGCTGCACGTACCGGGCCACCAGGGGGTTGTTGGCCCCGGTGGAATGGACCATGACCCCCTTGGGGGTAATGGTCCGCCCGGCCTTGTAGCAGTCGTTGGCGGTCAACATACACTTAATCAGTCTCAATGGTGGTTACCTCCTCCACAGCTTCCTGCACATCTTCAATGGCTGTTTTGACTGCTGCGGCGTCAATGCGGCCCTCGGTGACGATGTACGTCACCACCGATACCACCGACACCACAGCCCCCGCTGTGCTGGCCACCGCCTCCTGGTCCAGTCCGAAGGCCAGGGCCAGTCCGGCGGCAATGCCCGCCAGAGCAGTCCACAGCTTGCGGCTGGACAGCTTTTGCAACACAGTCTTCACTGCTTCACTCCTTCTCGTACGCAGCCAGGATCTCCCGATCCAGCTTTTTCTTGGCCTCTTCCGCCTGGGTCAGCTCCTCCATGGCCTGGGCCAACTCTCCGTTGGGGGGCGGTTTGGTCACAGCGTGGTTAAGCCAGAATATGCACCGGCCATAGGCGTGGTGCAGCTGGTCCTCCACCTCCTGCCGCCGCTGGCGATGCTCCTGGCGCTGCTGGGCCTCCTGCTCCCCCTGTTCCAGCCGTCGGTCCAGGTACCGCTTGAGGTAGCCCACCGCCAGCCCAGTGATGCCGCTGCCCCCCACCAGGGCGGCCACCACGGCTCCCAGCACTTCCTCCCCGCTCATGCCCCGTCACTCCTGTACATCGGTCGGTTCTGCCCCTCATGCACCCGCTGCATCCGAGGTGTGGGCAGGGTCGTAGGTGCGGATGTACCAGTTGACGTAGTTTTGATAGCTGGTGTTAAAGCTCTCCATGCGGTTTTGGTACAGCTCCAGCTCCCCGTTGGCCTGGTGGAGCTTGGCCAGCAGCCAGTGCAGGTATATGTCGCTGTGGGGCCAGCCCACGGTGAGAGTCCCCGGCCAGCTCTGCCACACCTGCTCCAGCTCCTGCTCCGAGGCCAGCTTCACGTCCAGATAGATGCGCCCCTCCAGTTCTCCCAGCCACTGGAGCTTCTGCTCCTGGCTGTACTGGTTGGGGCTGAGCAGGTCCGCCTGGGCCACCACCTCCTGGGCGGTGGGAAACCGGTTGGCGTCTGCCATGGTCAAACCTCCTCTCTCCTTCCCCCGCCCCGGCACACCGCCGGGGCGGGGGTTCTCCCTTTTAGTCGGGCAGTGCAGTGCCGCCTTCGATGCCGCCCACAGCGGCAAAGCGCCAGTCGTTGAAGGTGGCGTTGAAGCGGCTGCGGCCACGCCAGACGTTGGCATCGGTGTTCTCGTCCACGGTGGAGCGCACCGCCAGCTGCACCCGGTCATTCCACACGGCGCCGCCGTAGGTCTGGTTGTACTTGCTGTCCAGCAGAATCCAGGGGGCGTTCCCCTCAGACAGGTCCACAAACTGGTTGAGGTAGCTCCAGACGATGACGTTCCAGCGGCCATACTGGTAGTTGAAGGCGTTGTTGGAGGTAGTGGGCTCCTTGTCGGCGCCAATGGCGGCAAAGACCTCCTTTTTCAGGCTGCCCACCTCGGGGATGAGGATGGTGTCGGGGGCCACGTCCAGAATCTCGTCGTTGTCACCCCGGAACAGGTGCATGGCAGTCTCCATCTTGCCCAGGGCGTCGGCGGAGAAGGCGTCGCTGAACTTGTTGGCCTGAGTGTCGCCGGAGACCTTGGCGGGGTGGGCGGTGTGGAACATGGACACGCCGTCGGCGCTCTTGATGTCGAACTCCCGGCCCTTGTAGAGAACCTTATCCTTGCCGGAGATGGCGCCGCCGTACAGGGCCGCGCCGAACAGCTCCCGGGTGCGGTTGTAGCTGGTGATGAAGGCGGCGGGCTGCTTCTTCATGTCCATGACCTTGGAGTCCTCCATCATCTCGGCGGAGATGGAGAAGGAGTCCTTCCAGGTGTCGTACACCAGCAGCTTCTGGTAGCCCTCCTGCATGCCGTCCAGGGGATAGGCGCCGTTTTCGCCCACGGGCTCAAAGCCGCTCATGGCGGTCATGGTGGTCATCAGGTCGCCGTAGTTCTCGCTCTTGCCCATGAGGAACAGGTCCTTGAGCACGGACTGACGCTCAAACTGCTCCCCCCGCTGCTCCAGGAACATGCGGATGGGGGCCTGACACTTGCCGTAAATGCTGTCGTTGAGGCCGGAGCCTTCAGAGAAAATGATTTTCATGGGGTTGGTTGTCCTCCTTTACACAAATCTGCCCCGAACAGTGTCACCCTTCTGGGTGCCCTCCACGTCCACCAGCTCGAAGTTGCCAGCGCCCTGGGCCACCGTGAGGCCGTCCTCGGCCACCTGTACCTTTACGCCGGGCTTTGCCTCGGCGGTGACGGCAGACAGGGTGGTCTCGTAGAGGAAGGTCCCCTCCACCCGGGTGACGGGGATGACCTGGCCATCGGTGGCGGTGACGTCCGCCATGCACAGATAGGGGGGCGTGGTGGTGGAGGCTGCGCTGAGCTTGGTCAGCTTGCCGCCGGTGACGGTGAGCATCTGGCCTGCCTGGTAGGTGTCGGCGGCAGCGCCCAGGTATTCCCAGGGCAGCATGGCCCCGGTGTTGCTTTTCACGGGTACAAACATTTACTTTCCTCCCTGATATTTGTTGTAGTAGGCCTGAATGGCCGCTTCACTGGCCTGGGGGTTGAAAGCCCGGAACAAATCCATCTCCGGGGCGGGCACGGTGGCGGCCCCTTTGCCCCGCTGGGCGGCGGCAATGAGGTGGCCCTTGCTGCGTGCCAGGTTCTGGGCCTGCTGGCGGGCAGCGGCGGCGGCCTGCTGGGTGAGCTGGTCATAGTGGGCCAGCTTGTAGGCATCCACAAAGGAGTTGCCCCGCTTCACCAGCTGGTAAAACTCTTTCGCCCGGGGCATGGTGAGCAGATCGCCCACCGAGCGGATGTTGGGGTTGAGCTGGCGAATCTGGGCCAGCTCCGCGGCCACCTGGGCCTCCATGGCCGGGTTGGCCTGGGGCCGAGGGGCGGGCTTGGCCTGCTGGGCCTGCTTGAAGGCCCGGTACTGCTCCAGATTGGTGATGGGGGTGCCGTCGACGGGGCTTCTCAGGGCCGCATCCCGGAGCACCTGCTCCACGTCCCGGCGGGTATGGCTGCGCTCGGCCTCCACCGCCTCCTGGATGGCGGCCCGGGTCTCCGCCCGCCGTCTCCGGGCGGCGTTCTCCCGCCGCTGCTCCAGGCTCATCTCCCCCTGAGGGGGCTGGGCCTGGGGCTGCTGGGTCTCCTGGGGTGTCTGCTCCTGGGCGGGCTGCTCCACCCCCAGGGCCTCATACACTTGCTGCTCGTTGACTTCCATATCTCGTTCCTTCCTGCCCCCGTGGGGCCGTGGGATGTTCCCGCTATCCCTGCGTATTGGTTTGGTTTTGTGGTGTTACTCCTTGCCCTGTCTCAGGTCCTTGCCGGTGTGCACGGTGCCGGTCTTGGTGGCGGTGGTCTGGCAGGGCGCCTTCACCACCTGGGTGCCGGTGTTCTGAATCCGGCCGATGTAGCCCTTCTGCTCCTTCATGCCGTTCCCTCCCTTCTCATCTGGTCTGGCATGTTCCCGCTGTCGCCTTGCGTGAGTTGTCGTTGTGCTTGTCCCATCTGGGCCTCCCGCTGGGCCCGCTGTTCCAGGGCCTGCTTGGTGTCCCCGGCCCCGGGGTAGTGCAGCTGCTCCATCTTGGTCCAGAACAGGATGAGGGTCTCGGTGGCCGCCGGGTCGCCGAAGGCCCCGTTTTGCAGGTTCTGCCGGGTCTCCTGCCACATGGCCTCCCGGTTGCTGGCCAGGGTGTCGGTGGTGTCCACCGAGAAGAGAAACTGGTCGTTCCAGTAGTACTGGCCGTCGGAGTCCTGCTCCAGGAAGTCGTAGCGGTTGAACTGCTCATACTGGGTGTGGCCCTGGGCGTCCTGGTAGGTGACGGGCCGGGGCTCGTCCCCGTAGGCCAGCCAGAACTCGAACATCATGCGGAACAGGTCGGCATAGGCCTTGTTTTTCATCACCCGCTTGCTCTCCAGCCGTCCGGCGGCCTGGGCGGCGGAAAACTCCTTGGCCTTGCCGCTGGTGGCCGTGGAGTCCGCCCGGCCCTGGAAGGAGTCGGTGATGCCCAGAATTTGACGGGCCTCCTCGTAGACGTTGGCCAGGTACAGCAGCTCGTACTCCAGGTCCCCCTTGAAGTCGTACACCCCGATCATGGCCTTGTCCGCCGCCGAGCCGATGTACCACCGCTCCCCGTCCTGGCTGTCCACCCGCAGCGAGGCGTTGTCGGGCAGGGTGATGCGGGTGCCCGCCTTCACCAGGCGGTCAATGATCTTCTGCTCCAGGCGGTTGATGGTGTTTTGCTGGTCGGCGATCATGTCCACATCCGAGTTGCCCAGCAGCTGACCGTACACGGACACGCTGCGCTGCAAGACGATGGGGAACACCCCCGGCTTGTAGAAGGGGATGAGGGTGGGGCGCATTACCGGGTTGCCCTCCTGGTCCAGATCGGGGGTGGCACCGGGGATGGACAACCCCTTCCCGGTGGTGATGGGCAGCAGCACCTGCTCATACTCCTGCACCTGGTCTTCAAACTCCTCACAGCCGCACCAGGGGCAACCGCCCCCCTGATACTCCCGGGGTGCCTGGCTCTGGTCCGGCTCCACGGGCAGGCTGTCCAGACCGCCGCCCCCGGCCATGGCCTCCTGGGCCAAGGTCTGGGCCAGCATCTGCCCCGCCTCCTGGCGCAGCAGCTCCCCCTCTTCCTGATGGAACGCCTGGGCGGGCTGTTGGATGAGCTGTCCGGGCAGAGGCCGCACCCGGCCGCACTGCTTACACACGGGCTGCCGCCGGGCCTGGTAGTCCTCCAGGTCCTCCAGAGGGGTGTCGTTGACCCAGCAGTACCGATTCACGCCCCCCTGGGCGTTCTTCTCATAGCCCACGTATCGGGTGAGGGCGTCCTCCACGGCGCTGACCCCGTCCACGCCCCGCACGGCGGGCTCGGACTCCCCGTCCTCCTCCACCCAGATGCCGTACTCCCGGAAGATGGCGTCCCGGGTGGTGGGGATTTTCACAATCACCCAGTCCATGTCCTGAATGGAGGTGAACACCCCAGGCTGGGGGGCCAGCTGCTTGGGGTGGAGCATGCGCACCACCTGGGTACCCACGGTGTCATGGGTGCGCTCCCGGTTGTCCCACTCCACCAGGTAGGCCACGCCCCCCTGGATGGGGACGGTGCGCTCGGCCAGGTCGTTGAGCTGGGTAAAGGGCAGCCGCTCCAGCTCGTTGCGCAAGAAGTGCTCCAGCAACAGGGCCAGCCCCTCGTCCTCTTTCCGGCGGGGGGTGACCTTGGGCTGGGGAATGGAGCTGGACACCTGGGTCTCCACGTTTTCAAAGACGATGTTGCGCACATGGCTGGTGCTGCGCACGCCCCCGTCCCTTCTCGTATCTCCGGGCACCAGGGGCCTCAGCTGATGGTCTCCGTTGTAGATGCGCTCCCGCTGGTCCATGCGGGCGTACTCGGCGGAGTAGGCGGCGTTGCTCAACGCCAGCCGCTGCTGCCACAGCTTCAGCTTCTCCCCCGCTTGTTTCTGGTGTTTGGCCTTCATCTTTCTCCTCCTTTGTTGTCACCGGGCCTGCCCCACAGCCGCAGCAGCATCTCCCGGTCCCCGGGGCTGGCTCGGTTCCAGTCCTCCCACATGTCCGAGGTCCACCGGGCGGTGCCTCCAGGCTGGGGGGTGGTCAGGCGCATGGACTGCTGGGGGCGCACGTAGTGGGCGATGGCCAGGGCCATGACACAGTCGTCGTGGGCCCCCGGCTCCGCCTCGGGGCGCATCTGCTCATTGCGCACAAAGGTGAGCATCTCCTCCAGGGTGGCTCGGTCGTGGACGCCCCCCAGGTGGTCCCGCATCACCCGCACCAGCTCCGCCAAAATCACCGGGCGGGTGAGGCGGTCGGTGCGGAAGCCGTAGGCGTGGTGGATTTGTCCGTCGAAGGAGTCCTCCACCTCCCGGACGTAGATTTTCGGGTAGCCCATGAGCCCCAGCAGCTTCACCGGATAGGTGGAGAAGTTGCACTCGGGGGCCAGCAGGGCACGGTTGTAGTGCAGCCCCAGGCAGTACAGCTGCCGGGTGTAGGTGTCCTCGTCGTACTGGTGGCGGAGGGTACACACCTGCCCCCCGGTGATGTTGTCCAGCACCTGGGCCACAAACCAGTCGGAGCCGTCCCCGGCGGTGTCCCCGCCGATGACGTAGGGCCGCCCCTCCTGAGGGGGTGTGTAGATGCGAATGGGGCCCCCCTTCTCCTCCACCCAGTGGATGTTGGCAAGGTGGATGCCGTCGTCGGCCAGGTCGTACTCAAAGAGGCCCTCCTTCACCGGGGGCTCCAGGTGTTGCAGCCGCTCCCCCACCGCCTTGCCGTTGAACACGGTCTTGCCTGTCACCCCCCACTGACCCAGGCAGTAGACCATGTAGTAGTACTCGTCGGTCTCTTTGAAGCTCTCCAGGGTGGCCACCGCCTCGGGAGTGAGAAAGCGGTTGTCTTTATAGGTGCTCTCGTGCACCGTGGCCCGGGGGTCTTTCCGGTCGAAAAACCGCTTTTTCAGCCAGTGGGTGATGCTGATGGGGTTGAAGGTGAGGATCATCTGGAGATACTGGTTGAAATCCGTTCTCAGACGGATGTCCAGCTGGTTGAAGTCCCCCTCCTCCAGCTCGGAGGCCTCCTCAATCCAGATGCCGGTGATGTTGAAGATGGATTTCAGCTTCTCCACATCGTCCAGTCCTGCAAAGAGGATGACGCTGCCATTGGCAAAGGTGATGGTCATGGCGGACTTGTTGGTCTTGGCCCCGGCGTCGGGGTAGAAGTCCGAAATCTGGCCCACCAGCTGGGCCCAGCAGCTCTCCCGCAGGGTGCGGGCCACCTTGCGGCACACCAGCCACCGGTGCCCCGGCTCGCTGGTCACCCGCTCCAACACCTTGCGCCCGGCGAAAATGCTCTTGCCGCTGCCGCCGCCCCCTTTCAGCACCAGAAACCGGTGCTTGTCAAAGAAGAGGGGGAGAAAGGTGTCGTTATTGGTCTCCTTCAGGCCCTTGTACCACAGCAGAGCCTCCTCCTGTCGGTCATGGTTCATGGTGTTCCGGCAGCTCCCCCTGCCCCTCCTCCCACAACTCTTGGAGCAGGGCCAGCTTCTCCTGGGTAGTGAGGGACTGGACGGCCCGGGTCTGGGGTCCCGCCTCCACCTCCACCTTCTGGGCATAGCCGTAGTTGTTTTGCAGGTGGAACACCACCCCCTTCACGTCCTTGCGGGTGAGCAGCTGCTCCTCGCTCCACGCCTGCAAAATCCCGGTGACCCACTCGGTGGCCTCCTCCAACTCCGGGTAGGCCTGGTGATCACACCACTGCTTCCACTTCCCCGGGGTGATGCCCAGGTGAAGGCAGATGCCGGTGAGGGTGGGCGGAATCACATATTCCCGAGTGCGGATGATCTCCCCCCGGTCGTTGTACACCGGCTTTTTCTCACAGATGGGATTTCCCTTCTTGTCCACCTCTCCGGTGGGTTGCAGCTCGGTGACATCCACGGTGCGGCTGATGGAGTCCAGGTATTGGCGTACCTGACGCATCAGGGCCTTGGATGTGCTGGTTTGTCGCTGTCTGGCAGCCACAGATTTCCCTCCCTTGTGTTCTTCTTGTCCCATTGTAGCAACCAGACTTCCCTCGTGATTACACATTCCGTGTTCAATCTCCACACTTTCCCTTATAAATCCTGGGGAAAGCGTACATAATAGCGTTTCAGCGCCCGGTACAGGGTGGTGGGAGAGGCGATGTAGTGTCTCTGACACACGGACTTTACCGCCTCCCCGGTGGTGACGTGCTCCAGCAGCGCCTGGCCATTGTTGCCCCCCACGCAGTCGCACAGGCGGCGAATCCGCTCCTGCTCCCGCACGGGCAGGCCAGAAAAGCGCAGAGACTTAAAGTAGATGTACCCCTGTCGGGCATAGGGCACCGGAATGCCCCGCTTATAGCGAAATTTCATCGTGTTTCTCCTTTCAACTGCTCCACCAGCTCCCGAATTTCCTCTTCGGTGTGGGTGGAGACGAATCTTCCATAGGTGGTGTGGTGCTGCCGGGCCAGCCGGGACACCCACACCAGCTGGGGGACGGGGGGCGGCGGCTCCAGGTCCCAATCCGCCTCAAACTCCCGGTCAATCTCGGCGTCCGCCTGGGCCATCTCCTCCAGCTCCTGGGGTGTAAACCCTGTCACGCCCCCGTCACCTCCCCGTTCCCTCCATGTGGCCCCCGCCGGGCACCGTCATCACCGTGGCCAGCACCGCCAGCACATGGTGGGCGGGCACCCCCAGAAACTGCTCATATCCCCGGATGAGGGCCTCCAGGGCATCCATGGCGGCAGCGGTGCTGGAGGCCTCAATGACCTGACAGAACCCGTCGCTGCCCTCCTCTTTGCGCACTTCCAGCTTCACCCGCTCCCCCTGGGTGCGCTTCCCTCCGTGATAGACCATCTCTTCTCGCTGCATCCCGGCTCGTTCCTCCTTTTTCTCCTCTTGATGTCTCCACGCCAGCCCCTGGGCCACGCCCAGCCAAAAGGCCCGTTCCCGCCGCCCCAGCCGGGGCAGGCTGACGCACAGTGACCATGCGCTCCATGTCATAGCCTCCCTCCTTTTATTGATTTCTCGATAATATTATATCAGTCGCCGATATTTGTCAAGGCCATTTTATTGATTTGGTCAATCTTCTTTCTTGTGCTTCCCGCTGTGGCGTGGTAAAATACGGAGGTAACCCCCGTATCGTTTCGAGAACTGGAGGATTGACTATGAGTGTTGGACTGCGCATCCGCCAGGTGCGCAAGGCCTATGGGCTGACCCAACAGGCCTTTGCCGACCAACTGGGTTTGAAGCAAAATACCATTGCCACCTATGAGATCGAGAAAACCACCCCCAGCGAGCGCACCCTTTTGGATATCTGCCGGGTGTTCCATGTCAACGAGGAGTGGCTGCGTACGGGCCAGGGGGACATGCTCCTGACGCCCCCCAGCGGCCACACCCCTGACGAGGAGCTGATGGGCTTTTTGGGGGATGTGGCAGGCCGGAATGACTTCCGCTCTCGCCTCATTTCCGCTCTCTCCCGGCTCAGCGAGGAGGACTGGGCGGTGCTGGAGCGGCTGGCCCGGGATCTCAGCGACCCCAAGGCATAAAAAACCCGGGCATCCAACGGTTTGGATGCCCGGGTTTTTTTAGCGTGTCGAAAACGTTCGACACGCTTCTCAAAAATGCCAGCATGTTTGAGAGGCGTTGCAGTCCGCTGCATGCAGCCTTGGGTCAAAGGGCGACCCAAGGCCACACTGACGGACTGAGAAGTGTTTTTTTCGATGCTCATGTCCCCGAAAAAAACGGATTTTAATTTATTTTCCCGCCCCCGGGCGGGAAAACTCTGCCGAGAGCTTTTTCATGCTGCAAGAGAATATATCCTTTTTGCATTGATATGAGGGTTCCGACTGTCTATCGGTTTAAATAATGGGAAATGAACTGAAAAATGGCTCGTAGCTGGGCCTCATCCGCTCGGTCCAGTAAGTCGATGATTGCCGCTTTGATCCAGTTACGCTCCATTTCTCTTCCTCCCTGCGCTGGGGATGGGGGTGCCATCCCATTGGTCCACGATGTCCTGCCCCCATTATAATCGAACATATGTACCATTTCAAGCATCTGACTCCCACAATTTGTCTAAAATTGTCCGTTCTATGGGACTTTTGTATGATAACATAAAAAAATGTCGAATAAGGCCGAAAAAAGTCGAAAGGACGGGAAATTTTCCCGTCCTTTCAAACATACAGTGTTTATGCCAGATTTCGGTTCCAATCCATGCGCCGATAGTACCACAGGAAGGTCACGGAGCTCAAGAACCAGGTGAGGGGGTAGACCCAGTAGACCATCTGAATGCTGCCGGTGAGGGGCACGGCGATGGCCAGGAAGGACACCCGGATGATGCACCAGCAGATCATCATCACGAACATGGGCACCACGGCCTTGCCTGCACCTCTGAGGATGGAGGCCATGGCGTGGGAGAAGGCCAGAAGGCAATAGAAGAGCACCGAGGTGCGGGCCTTGTCCACGCCGTAGGCGATGACGTCGGGGGAGGTGTCAAAGGCGGCGATGAGTTGGGGGGCGAAGATAAAGACCGCCACACCGATGAGCTCGGCCAAAATCACCGAGGTGATGGTGCCGAACCGGGCGCCCCGTTTGGTGCGCTCAATCTGGCCGGCCCCCAGGTTCTGACCCACAAAGGTGGTCATAGCCATGGTAAAGCTGGTGATGGGGAGGAAGCCGAAGCCCTCAATCTTGGAGTAGGCGCCCACGCCGGCCATGGCGGCGTCGCCAAAGTGGTTGATGTTGGACTGGACCACCACGTTGGCAATGGCGATGATGGAGTTCTGAACGCCGGAGGGCAGGCCGAAACGCACCACCCGCTTGAGCATATCCCAGTGGAAGCGTATCTTCCGCAGCTCCACCCGGTAGTTGTCCTTGACCCGCAGCAGCCGCCACAAACACATGATGGCGCTGACGTACTGGGCAATGATGGTGGCCCAGGCCGCTCCGTCCACCCCCATGCCCAGCACGGCGATGAAGAACAGGTCCAGCACCACGTTGACCACCGAGGAGACAATGAGGTAGTACAGGGGGTGGCGGCTATCGCCCACCGCCTGCATGATACCCACGCACACGTTGTACATCACCGAGCCCAGAGAGCCCATGAGGTAGATGCTCAGATACAGCTGGGAGTTGTACATGACGTTTTCCGGGGTGTCCATCCACCGGAGAATCTGGGGAGACAGGCCCACGCCCACCGCTGTCATCACCACGCCGGCCACCAGACCGAAGGCCACGGTGGTGTGCACTGCCTTGCTCATCTCCTCCAGCTTGTTGCCGCCGAAGTAACGGGAGATGACCACACCGGCGCCGATGGCGATGCCGCTCAAAAAGCCGATGAGCATAAAAATGAGGCTGCCGGTGGAGCTCACCGCAGCCAGGGCATTCTTTCCCAGGAAGTTTCCTACGATCAGGGAGTCGGCGGTGTTGTACATCTGCTGGAACAGGTTGCCCAGAAAAATGGGAAGGGCAAAGTAGGTAATTCGCTTCCAAATGGGCCCTTGTGTCATGGGTTCTGTGGTGTGTGCCATTTTCATTTCCTTTCTCTATCTCTCATTTCGTGTCTGATTAGTATATACCTCCCAGTTCGCCTTGGCAAGCCATTGGGGAGAAAACCTGCGGTTTTGTTGGAACTACAACAGACATTCCCGGCCCACTGTGGTATCCTACCATCAAAATCACCACACCAGGAGGACATATCTATGATTCGACGCATCATCCACATTGACCAGGACAAGTGCAACGGCTGCGGGGCCTGTGCTCAGGCCTGCCACGAGGGGGCCATCGCCATGGTAGACGGCAAGGCCCAGCTCATCCGGGACGACTACTGCGACGGCCTGGGGGACTGCCTGCCCACCTGCCCCACCGGGGCCATCACCTTCGTGGAGCGAGAGGCCGCCCCCTATGACGAGACGGCGGTGAAGGCCAATATGGCCGCCAAAGCTGCCCCCTGCGCCTGCCCCGGCAGCCAGTCCCGCACCCTCACTCCCCAGGCAGAT
The DNA here is from genome assembly GCF_012027765.1 of Pseudoflavonifractor sp. SW1122. Taxonomy (NCBI): domain Bacteria; kingdom Bacillati; phylum Bacillota; class Clostridia; order Eubacteriales; family Oscillospiraceae; genus Pseudoflavonifractor; species Pseudoflavonifractor sp. SW1122. The sequence continues at coordinate 23,558 of NZ_SJOS01000037.1, forward strand.
ACCGCCGCCCCTGCCCCTTGTGCCTCCCAGCTGCGCCAGTGGCCGGTGCAGATCAAGCTGGCCCCGGTGAATGCCCCCTACTTCCAGGGCGCCCACCTGCTCATTGCCGCCGACTGTACCGCCTACGCCTACGCCAATTTCCACCAGGACTTCATCCGGGGCAAGGTGACCCTCATCGGCTGCCCCAAGCTGGACATGGTGGACTACACGGAAAAGCTCACCGCCATTCTCCAGGATAACGACATCACCGCCCTCACCATTGTGCGCATGGAGGTGCCCTGCTGCGGCGGCATCCAGCACGCCGCCACCCAGGCTTTGCGTGCCAGCGGCAAGTTCATCCCCTGGCAGGTGGTGACCATCTCCACCGACGGGCGGATTTTGGGCTGATGGGGGCTTGACTTCTCCTCCCGGTTTGTGTACCATTCACATAGCGGGTTTTTCTCAAAAATGCAAGCATTTTTTCGAGGAGATACAGCCCGCTGCATGCATCCTTGGGTCCAAGGACGACCCAAGGCCACACTGGCGGGCTGAGAAGTGTTTTTTCCGATGCGCATGTCCCCGGAAAAAACGAATTTTCATTTATTTTCCCGCCTGCGGGCGGGAAAACTCTGCCGAGGGCTTGTGTTCCTAACCAAGTACCTCAAACTTCTTGCAGGGACTTTTGCTTTTTTGACAGTCAAAAGGTACGCCCCAAAGGCGTACCTTTTTCTTTTAGGAGAATCCCATGACATTACAGCAATTTTTTACCCAGCACCCCAAGGCCGCCCTGGCCTTCTCCGGGGGCTCCGACTCCGCCTACCTTCTCTGGGCGGGGCGCACCTTTGGCCAGGACGTGCGGCCCTACTACGTCTCCACCCCCTTCCAGCCCGCCTGGGAGCGTGAGGACGCCCAGCGTCTGGCCCGTGAGCTGGGGGTGCCCCTGACGGTGGTGGAGCTGGACGTGCTGGCCTGCCCAGAGGTGGCCGCCAATCCAGCAAACCGCTGCTATTTCTGCAAAAAGGCCCTCTTTTCTGCCCTGTGGCAGCGGGTCCGGGCGGATGGCTTTTCCCTGCTGCTGGACGGCACCAACGCCTCGGACGACGCCCAGGACCGTCCGGGCATGAGGGCACTCTCGGAGCTGGAGGTGCGCTCCCCCCTCCGGGAGTGCGGCGTCACCAAGGCCCAGCTGCGGTCCCTGAGCCGAGAGGCGGGGCTGTTTCCCTGGGACAAGCCCGCCTATGCCTGCCTGGCCACCCGCATTCCCACGGGCACCCCCATCACCGCCCCCGATTTGGCCCGGGTGGAGGGGGGCGAGGACGCCCTCTTTGCCCTGGGCTTCACCGATTTTCGCATTCGACTGCGGGGAGACGCCGCCCTCATTCAATTGCCCCAGGACCAGATGGACCGGGCGGTGGCCCAGCATGGGGCCCTTTTAGAGGCCCTCTCCCCCCACTTTTCCCAGGTCTTTCTGGACTTGAACCCCCGGAAAAAGGAGGAATTCCATGGACAGTAAACAAGATGTGCTGGCCCTGCTGCGAGGTGTGGCGGACGGGTCCGTCACACCGGAGCAGGCCGTGTTGGAGCTGAAACGCTCCCCCTTTGACAACCTGGGCTATGCCCGGGTGGACACCCACCGCACCGTGCGCCAGGGGGCCTCGGAGGTCATCTACGGGGCGGGCAAGACCCCCCGGCAAATTGCGGGCATTGCCGCCTCCATGATGAAAAACGGCAGCCGCAACATTCTGGTCACCCGCCTGGACCAGGACAAGGCGGACCTGGTAGCCC
>NZ_SJOS01000038.1:0-23980 GCF_012027765.1 Pseudoflavonifractor sp. SW1122
CTCATCCATGGGAAAACACCTCCTAAATACCCCATTCTATGCCCCAATCCAGGGATTGCCACGGTTGACAGATGGGTATAATCATGATATACTAGCAAAACATATAAGAAAACTATGAATTATAAGCCGTCCCTCCCACGGGGGACGGCTTCAAACGGGAGATTTGCACTATGTTGGAACTGAAACATCTGACCTTCTCTGTGGAGGGAGAGGGCAGTCAGAAGGAGATTTTGAAGGATGTGTCCCTGAACGTCCAGGACGGCACCTTCCTGGTGGTCACCGGCCCCAACGGCGGCGGCAAGACCACCCTGGCCAAGACCATCATGGGTCTCAACCAGCCCACTTCCGGCCAGATCATCTGGAACGGGGAGGACATCACCAATCTGAATATCACCGAGCGGGCCCGCCGGGGCATCAGCTACGGCTTCCAGCAGCCCCCCCGCTTCAAGGGCCTGCGGGTGTGGGACCTGCTGAGCCTGGCCTCGGGCAACGCCCAGCTCACCCACGCCGAGGGCTGCCAGCTGCTGACTCAGGTGGGACTGTGTGCCGCCGACTATATCGACCGGGAGGTGGACAACTCCCTGTCCGGCGGCGAGGTCAAGCGCATTGAGATCGCCACCATTCTGGCCCGGAAGTCTCCCCTGATGATTTTCGACGAGCCGGAGGCGGGCATTGACCTGTGGAGCTTTGCCAAGCTCACCGAGACCTTCCGCTATATCCACGAGAAGCGGCAGGCCACCATCATCATCATCTCCCACCAGGAGCGCATCATCAACCTGGCCGACGAGATCGTTATGATCGCTGGCGGCGAGGTGGTGGAGCGGGGCGCCAAAGAGGAGATGTTCCCCAAGATTCTGGAAAACACCCAATCCGGGTGCGCCTTTGTGAAGGGAGGAGTCCAGGCATGAATTCCATCGACACCCATCTGCTCCGGGAGATCGCAGACCTGGAGCGTGTGCCCCAGGGGGCGTATAACATCCGCAAGAATGGCCAGTTGGAGGGGCGCAGCAACTCCGCCAACATTGTCATTGAGAGCAAAGAGGACAAGCCGGGCATCGATATTCACATTGCCCCCGGCACCGTCAACGAGTCGGTGCACATCCCCGTTATCGTCACCCAGACCGGTCTCACCGACCTGGTGTACAACGACTTCCACATCGGCGAGAACAGCGATGTGAGCATTGTGGCTGGCTGCGGCATCCACAACTCCGGCTGTGAGACCGCCCAGCACGACGGCGTCCACACCTTCTACGTGGGCAAGAATGCCAAGGTGCGCTATGTGGAGAAGCACTACGGCGAGGGCGAGGGCACCGGAAAGCGCATTCTCAATCCCCACACCATCATCTACCTGGAGGAGGGCGCCTCCATCCAGCTGGAGACGGTGCAGATTCGGGGCGTGGACTCCACTCGCCGCTACACCAAGGTGGAGATGGAGGCCAATGCCGAGGCAGTGGTCACCGAGCGTCTGCTCACCCACGGCGACCAGTTTGCCGAGAGCAAAATGGAGGTCATCATGAAGGGGGAGGGGGCCCGCACCCAGGTGATCTCCCGGTCTGTGGCCCAGGACAACTCCGTGCAGGTGTTCTATCCCCAGGTGCAGGGGGATGCCCCCTGCTTCGGCCACGTGCAGTGTGACTCCATCATTATGGACCACGCCAAGGTCAGCTCTATTCCCGCCATTGTGGCGGGCCACACCGACGCCCAGCTCATCCACGAGGCGGCCATCGGCAAGATCGCCGGAGATCAGCTGTTGAAGCTCATGACCCTGGGTCTCACCGAGGAAGAGGCCGAGCAGAAGATTCTGGACGGATTCCTGCGGTAAAGAATTATCCAAAATCGTGGCGTAAACCACCGGTACTTCCAATATTCTCGAAGATTTGTATAATTTCTTCGATTTTTGCGAAACATTCACCATCGTCAAGACTGTCATCCTGTATGACAGTCTTGATTTCGTTTAGGGCTTGATAGCATTGGCATTCCACAAAATCCTGGGCGCTGATATTGAGATCAGGAAAGGTCACCTGTATGTGCTGCTGTTGTAGGAGAGTTAGCAGCAATTCCTGGTATAGTTCCATGTCAATCACCTCTAATCCTACTTTATACTATTAAGAAGGAATAATCAACCTAATATCGCATAGAATGCTATACTAGCGGAAAAGGATATGAGGTAATCGTATGAAGCCATTAAAACAAAAGGTGAGCATCACCCTGGATGAGGATGTGGTGGAAAAGCTGAAGGTGCTGGCGGAGGACTGTGACCGCTCCCTGTCCCAGTACATCAATCTCATCTGTAAAGCCCATTTGAAACAGTTGGAAAAATAAGAAAAACACCGTTGTGAAGGAGAAGTTTCCTTTACAACGGTGTTTTTTGTGCTTGATGGGAATTGCGAAAAGCCTCCCTTTACACAAGGGAGCCTATATGGTGCGCTGTACCCCAGGGCTTGCATTCTTCATTTTTCATTCTTCGTTCTTCATTTGAATGCTTTCCTCCAAAACGGAGAGAAACCGCCGCAGGGTCTGCCCCCGATTGCCCCGCAGGTAGGACACCCCGAAGGAGAGGGGCTCACACCCCTCTACGGGAATATAGCGCAGCTGCGGGGCGCGCAGCTGGGGGAAGTCGGCCATGATGGAGAAGGCGTACCCCGTCTCCACCAGGGTGAAGAGCACCTCCTGGCTCTCGCAGAAAATGACTTCCTCCGGGGGCTTGGAGGTGACGATCTGCCCTTGCAGGGCAAACACCGACGGGGGACACAGCGGAGGCCGACAGGCGGCAATGAGGCCACCCTCTTTCAGCTGCTCCACCGTCACCGTCTCGCACTGGGCCAGGGGATGGTCCTCCCGGCAGACAAACACCACCGGACTGCGCAGCAGCTCCCGATAGACACTATTTTGCGGGGCGGTCTCCTGGAAGGTGAACAGCACCTGAATATCCCCTTCGGTGAGCAGATTGTCCAGGGCGCTGAGGGGAATCAGGCGAATCATGGGCAAAATCCGCTCCTCCTCCTGGCGCAGCCGCTCCAGAGCCGGGCGCAGCAGCCGCAGGTCCGCTGTGCTGCGGCACCCCAACCCTAAGCGCATGGGCCGGGCCTCATAGCAGCCCTTCACCCGCATCCGGGAGATGTTGGACAGCTGGAGAATCTTCCCCGCATACTGCAAGAACATGTGCCCCTCCTGGGTCAGGCGCACCTTTTTGCTGGTGCGCTGGAACAGTGCCACCCCCAGCTCGTCCTCCAGGGTCTTTACCTGGTGGCTGACAGCGGGCTGGGTCAGGCGCAGGTGCTGAGCCGCCCGGGAGAAGTTGAGATAGTCGGCCACCGCCAAAAAGCACTCCAGCTGCGTGGTGTTCATGAGAGATTCCCTCCTAATCTATACAACAATAAAAGTCTTTTATAGATGATAACAGATTTGAATTTCCCTTACAAGGGGGATGTGTGGTATATAATAAAGGGGCATAAGGAAAATACGAAACATTTTAGACGGAATATCCCAGGTTGATTGATGTTTTATGGCGAACCAGCCACCTGGGACGGGAGATTCCGTCGTCCCCCAAAGGAGGCAAATCACGTGAAAAAAGTTCTGCAACAGCTCAGGCAGTACCGCAAGGATACCTTCCTGTGTATTGGCCTGACTGCGCTGGAGGTTTTGATGGAGATCCTCCTGCCCTTCATCACGGCACGGCTCATTGATGAGGGGCTGGAGAAGGCCAATCTGCCGGTGGTGTACCGTTACGGTGCCATCATGGTGGTGTTGGCCCTGGTGAGCTTGCTGTTTGGCGCCCTGGCCGGTAAGTACGCCGCCAGTGCATCCTCCGGCCTGTCCGCCAATCTCCGGGAGGCCATCTATACGCGCATTCAAACCTTTTCCTTTTCCAACATCGACAAGTTCAGCGTCCCCGGACTGGTCACCCGCATGACCACCGACATCACCAACGTGCAAAACGCTTTTATGATGGTGATTCGTGTGGCGGTGCGGGCCCCCATGCTGTTTGTGTTCAGCTTCGCCATGTGCCTGTTCATCAGTCCCGCCACCAGCCAGATGTTCCTCTTTGCGGTGGTGTTCCTGGTGGTAGTGCTGGGTGCCATCATGGTGGTGACCCTGAACATCTTCAACCGGGTGTTCCAGAAGTACGACGACCTCAACGCCAGCGTCCAGGAGAACATCTCCGCCATCCGTGTGGTGAAGGCCTTCGTGCGGGAGAGCTACGAGAATCGCAAGTTCTCCAAGGCCTCCGGCAACCTGTATAAGATGTTTGTCAAGGCTGAGGGCCTGCTGGCCTTCAATAACCCCGCTATGATGCTGGCGGTGTACTTCTGCATCCTCTCCGCCTCTTGGCTGGGCGCGCAGTTCATCGTGGCCGGGGATATGACCACTGGCGACCTCACCAGCCTGTTCAGCTACATCATGTCCCTGCTTATGAGCCTGATGATGCTGTCCATGGTGGTGGTGATGATCAGCATGTCCATGGCCAGCGTCCGACGGATCGGGGAAGTGCTCTCTGAGACCCCCGACCTGACCGAGCCAGAGCAGCCCGTCATGGACGTGGCGGACGGCAGCATCGACTTTGACGATGTGTCCTTCTCCTACAAGCGGGGCAGCGACAAGAACGCCCTGTCCCACATCGACCTGCACATCCGGTCCGGGGAGACCATCGGCGTCATCGGCGGCACTGGCTCAGGCAAGAGCAGCCTGGTCAACCTCATCTGTCGGCTGTACGATGTGTCCCAGGGCACCGTGAAGGTGGGCGGCCTGGACGTGCGCCGCTATGACATGGAGGCCCTGCGCAACCAGGTCTCCGTGGTGCTGCAAAAGAACACCCTCTTCTCCGGCACTATTCTGGAAAACCTGCGCTGGGGTAACCCGGATGCCACCGAAGAAGAGTGCGTGGCGGCCTGTCAGGCGGCCTGTGCCGACGAGTTCATTGACCGCCTCCCCGAGGGCTACCACACCTACATCCACCGGGGCGGCTCCAATGTGTCCGGCGGCCAGAAGCAGCGTCTGTGTATCGCCCGGGCCCTTCTGAAAAAGCCCAAGATTTTGATTCTGGACGACTCCACCTCCGCCGTGGACACCGCCACCGACGCCCGCATCCGCACCGCCATGGCCAAGCAAATCCCCGGCACCACCAAGATCATCATTGCCCAGCGGGTATCCAGCGTGGAGCACGCCGACCGGATTCTGGTGCTGGACAACGGCCGGGTGGATGCCTTTGACACCCATGAACATCTGCTGGAGAGCAACGCCATCTACCGGGAGATCTACGACTCCCAGGTCAAGGGCGGCGGCGACTTCGACCAGCCCGCATAACACAAGGAGGTCTCATTGTGAAGAATCAAACCAAACGCAATGGGGGCGCCATGGGGGTCCTGAACCGGATTTTGGGCTATATGCTCCACTACTACGGACCCATGTTTGCCCTGGTCATTGTGTGTATTCTGATCTCGGCGGTGGCCACTGTATTGGCCGCCACCTTCCCCCAGACCTTGGTGGACGACTACATCGTGCCCCTGATCTGCAGCGTGAATCCGGATTTCAGCGGCCTGGCCGGGGAGATCATCAAACTGGCCATCATCATGGTGGTGGGCATTGCGGCCTCCTTCGGCTACAACCGCATCATGGTCAACGTCAGCCAGGGCACCATGCGCCACCTGCGCAACGACTTGTTTTCCAAGATGGAGTCCCTGCCCATCCAGTACTTTGACACCCACCCCCACGGGGACATCATGTCGGTGTACACCAACGACGTGGACACCCTGCGCCAGCTGCTCAGCCAGAGCATTCCCCAGGGCATCAACTCCATCATCACCATGGTGGCCACCCTCATCACCATGATCATCATCTGTCCTTCCCTCACCATCATCTCGGTACTCACTGCCCTGGTGATGCTGTGGGTCACCGCCACCTTCTCCAAGCTCTCCGGCAAGCACTACGTGGAGCAGCAGCGGGATCTGGGTATTGTGGACGGCTTCATTGAGGAGATGCTGGACGGCCAGAAGGTGGTCAAGGTGTTCTGCCACGAGGAGGCGGCCATGGAGGACTTCCGCCGTGTCAACCAGGCCTTGCGGGAGAGCGCCAACAAGGCCAACCGTTACGCCAACCTGCTCATGCCCATCAACAACAACATCGGCTGGCTCAGCTACGCTCTGGTGGCCATTGTGGGCGCTCTGCTGGCCATCAACGGCATGGGCGGAGTGACCCTGGGTACCGTCATCACCTTCGTGGGCCTGAACAAGAGCTTTACCCAGCCCATCAGCCAGGTGAGCATGCAGGTGAACTTCGTGGTCACCGCCGCCGCTGGCGCTGCCCGTGTCTTTGACCTCATGGACCAGGAGCCCGAGGCCGACCAGGGCTATGTGGAGCTGGTGAACGCCAAGGAGGACGCCAACGGCCAGTTCTCCGAGGCCGACCACCGCACCAACGTGTGGGCCTGGCGTCACCCCCACAAGGCCGACGGCACCGTCACCTACACCAAGCTGGAGGGCAGCGTGGTGCTGGACCACGTGGACTTCGGCTACACCCCGGACAAAATGGTGCTCCACGACATCAGCCTGTGGGCCAAACCGGGACAGAAGATCGCCTTTGTGGGCGCCACGGGTGCAGGCAAGACCACCATTACCAACCTCATCAACCGCTTTTATGACATTGCCGACGGCAAAATTCGCTACGACGGCATCAACATCAACAAGATCAAGAAGGCGGACCTGCGCCGCTCCCTGGGCATTGTGCTTCAGGACACCCACCTGTTCACCGGCACGGTGATGGAGAACATCCGATACGGTAACATGGAGGCCAGCGACGAGGAGTGCATGGCCGCCGCCCGGCTGGCCAACGCCGACGGCTTCATCCGCCGCCTGCCTGACGGGTATGACACCATGCTCACCGGAGACGGGGCCAACCTAAGCCAGGGTCAGCGGCAGCTGCTGGCCATCGCCCGGGCTGCTGTGGCCGATCCGCCCGTGCTCATTCTGGACGAGGCCACCTCTTCCATCGATACCCGTACCGAGCGGCTGGTGCAAGACGGCATGGACGCTCTGATGACCGGGCGCACCACCTTTGTCATTGCCCACCGCCTGTCCACCGTGCGCAACGCCGACTGCATCATGGTTATGGAGCAGGGCCGTATCATCGAGCGGGGCACCCATGACGAGCTGATTGAAAAGAAGGGCAAGTATTATCAGCTGTATACCGGGAATCTGGCAGAAGAGTCTGCCTGATTCTCAGGACTTCGCTGTGGTGGATGGTTCTTCTCCGATTTTCTTGGCAGAAACCAGTGTCCCCGCCGGGGACGCTCCGCTGGGGTAACTTTCTGCCGCCAGAAAGTCACCAAAGACCGCCAAAGGCGGGGCCTTCCCCCGCCTTGTGGAATCCACCCCGCGGTACTGGGAGCCCCTGCGTCCTCCTTGTTTCGGCCCTTGGCCCGGTGGGGTCACATAGATGGCGTGGAAATTCCACAGAAAGCACCGACTTCTCTGACAAATACTACTTCTACTGCCAGGGCCTCACCCTGGTGCACCGCTGTTCCCAGCTGTCGGTGGCCTGGCTCCCGGCGGCGGGAACGCCGCTTGGTCAGGGTAGGCCCGGAGGTGGAAACCGCCCGGCTGTAGGGCCAGCTGCCAAAGGTGGCCTGGTGTAGTGGCAGTGACAGGGGCCACAGCAAGGGTGACGGGCCGAACACCAGCTTGACGCAGTTCCAACCTCGTACCCCAGGGAGGTCCTTAGGGGGGAACGCCCTAAGCGGGTTTTGGTTTCTTTTGCCCGCTCAAAAGAAACCCCCAGCGGGAAGCGTCCCCACCAGGCTGGAAGCCTGTACAAGACAAAAAAGAAAGAGTTAGTTCATCAAGGCAGGACATATAAGAAATGCAAAAACGTGGGAGCACCTCAGGGTACTCCCACGTTTTTTGCCTTTTATAGTTGTTGATACATGGCGCTGGCATCCGCCTTGCCCACAATGTCGGCGGTGGACAGCACTTCCACCCGGATGGCCTTCTCGCCGAATTTCATCTCCAGGATGTCCCCCACCTTCACCTCGTAGGAGGCCTTTACCACCCGGCCCCCCACGGTGATGCGGCCGTTGTCACAGGCCTCATTGGCCACGGTGCGCCGCTTGATGAGCCGGGACACCTTCAACCACTTGTCAAGTCTCATAGAAATCCTCCTATGTTTCTCCTTATGCTCCGATGCTGTCCTTCAGCGCCTTGCCGGGCTTGAACACAGGGGTCTTGGATGCGGGGATGTTGATCTGCTCCTTGGTGTGGGGGTTGCGGCCAATGCGGGCGGCACGGCTCTTCACCTCAAAGGAGCCAAACCCCACCAGCTGCACCTTCTCCTCCTGGGCCAGGGCCTGGGTAATGGCCTCCAGGGCGGCGTTGAGGGCGGCCTCGGTGTCCTTCTTGGACAGCCCAGCCTTTTCAGCGGCGGCGTTGATGAGATCAGCTTTGTTCATGGTCGTTTGTTCCTCCTAATGGTCTACAATTCAAGGCTGGTGCTTGATGGCGTTCCAGATGTCGTCCAGCTCGGTGAGGCTCATGTCCTCCATCTGCTTGCCCTGGGCGGTGACGGCCTCCTCCACCCGGCGGAACCGGGCGGCAAATTTGTCACAGGCGGCCTGGAGGGCGTCCTCCGGGTCCACCTTCAAAAAGCGGGCCACATTCACGGCGGCAAAGAGCAGGTCCCCCAGCTCCTCGGCGGGGTCTCCGTGGCCAGCGATGGCCTCTTTCACCTCGCCCAGTTCCTCGGAGAGCTTGTCCACCGCGCCGTCCACGCTGTCCCAGTCGAAGCCCACCTTGGCGGCCTTCTTCTGCACCTTCTCCGCCCGCCACAGAGCGGGCAGGGAGCGGGCCACGGCGTCCACGGCGTCGGCCTGGGTGGCCTGGCCCTTCTCCTTCTTCTTCAGCTCCTCCCAGTTGGCCAAAATCTCCCCGGTGGAGGAGACGGTCACATCCCCAAACACGTGGGGGTGGCGGAAGATGAGCTTCTGGCATACGCCGTTGGCCACGTCGTCCAGGTTGAAGCGGCCCTCCTCCTCCTCAATGGAGGTGTGGAACACCACCTGGAGCAGCACGTCACCTAGCTCCTCCTGGAGGTGCTCGGTGGACTGCTGGTCAATGGCCTCGGCCACTTCGTAGGCCTCCTCCAGGAAGTTGCGGCGGATGGACTCATGGGTCTGCTGGGCGTCCCACTGGCAGCCGCCGGGAGCCCGCAGTACCTTTACAATGTCAACGAGATCTTGGACGTTGTACTTGTCCTTGAGAGAAAAATCTACCATACTATCACCTACAATGCAAGAATTATTTCAAAATGGAACCTTTTTGCCGGGGAAGTTATTCGGCGGGGGTGATGCGCAGCAGGGGGCCAATCTTGTCGCCCTTGGGCATAAACTTCAAGTCCTGGGGAGAGATGGCCCGGAGCAGCACCACCAGCGCCAGGTACACCAGGCCGCCCACACCCACGGAGAAGAGGGTGCAAATGGCGTTGCCCGAGTTGCTCAGGGTTTTGGCGGCGGTCTGGAAGGCGGACATGCCACCCAGGACGGAGGAGGACAGACCATAGCAGGCCCACACTGCCAGACCCATGACGACCGCGGACACCAGGGGCTTGCCGAAGGCTCGGGTCAGGCTCAGGGAGCGGGGCAGGGTGCGCTTGATGATGATGAGGTCCAGCACGGCGATGATGGCAAAGCACACCAGGGTGCTCACCGGAGCGCCGTGGATGTTGATGTCACGGTTTCCCACCAGAACGTAGTTGATGGGCAGCTTGAACAGGCACCCAATGACGGTGGTGACCATGGGAATGGTCACCAGGCGGTGGGCCTGCATGATGGCGTTGCACACCAGCATAAAGCACACGAAGATGACGGCGATGCCCAGCACGGACAGCATCCAGCCGCCCAGTTCCACGTCGGTGGTGGGGTAGAGCAGCCGCATGATGGGCTCACTGAGCACGCACAGACCCACGCCGGCGGGAATGGCCAGCAGGGCGGTGGTGCGCAGGGCGGTCTCGCTGATCTGGGCCCCCAGCTTCCGGTTCTTTACCGCCTGAGCCGCCGACACGGCGGGGATGATGGAGGCGGTGAGGGGCACCATGAAGGAGGAGGGCAGGTTGTACAGGGTGGCCGCCTGGTCAAACACGCCCTTGAGGGAGCGGGCCTCCAGCTCGGTAAAACCGGCTCCGTCCTGGAGCCGCCCATAGATCATGCTGGTGTCAATGAGGTTCACCAGACCAATCACCGAGGAGCCCAGGGTGATGGGAATGGCCAGCTGGAGCAGGGTGCGGAAAATCTTCTTGGAGGACTCCGGTTTGTCCTGCCCCACCGGGGTGCTCCCATGGTGGGAGCGGAAGCAGAAGGCGGTGTACAGCATGCCCAGGGCGCAGCCCACGGACACGCCGAAGATGGCGCCAGCGGCGGCCACGGACTCGTTATCCGAGGACTTGAGCAGAAAATAGGCCAAAGTCAGGCCGATGACCAGCTTGCTCAGGGCCTCGATGATCTGGGACACGGCCGTGGGAGTCATGATGGAGTGGCCCTGGAAGTAGCCCCGCATGGCAGACAGGGGGCACAGGAAGAAAATGGCGGGGGCCAGGGCCCGGATGGAGTACCAGCTCCGGGAGTTGTTCATCAGGTTTGCCAACTGCTGGGGGAAGAAGAACATCAGACAGAAGCTGATGGTGCCCAGGGCCAGGAAGGTGAGGAAGGCCACCCGGAAGGTCTTTTGCACCTGATTGTGACGGCCCAGAGCGTGGGCCTCCGAGATCATCTTGGACAGGGCCACCGGCAGACCGCCGGTGGAGACGGTGATGAGCAGGGAGTAGATGTAGTAGGCGGTGTTGAAGTCGGAGAACCCCGCCTCCCCCAGGATGTTGCCCAGGGGAATCTTGTACAGCGCTCCAATGAGCTTGACAATGACAATACCGGCGGCCAGAATGGCGGCGCCGCCAAAGAAGGTATTATTTTTGTTTTTGGAAGTGGGATTTGACATGATCTCAACCTTTCACCAAGAAGTCCAGGGTCAGTGGAAGAGGAGGGGGAGGGCATAGTCCCGGACCTCGGCCTGAATCCGCTCCACATCCAGCGTGTGGAAGGTACCGTTTTCATATATGATGTTGCCCCGGGCCATATTCATCACCACATTGGAGCCGTGGGCGGCAAACACCAGGTTTTCCACCACGTCATGGCAGGGGGTGAGGTTGGGGGCGGTGAAGTCCAGCAGGATGAGGTCCGCCACCTTGCCCACGGCAATCTGGCCCGTGGGACGGCCCAGCGCTCGGGCACCTGCCACCGTGGCCATCTCCAGGGCCTGCCGGGGGGTGATCACCCCGGGGGTGCAGCGCACCCCGCTGGGCAGCAGCGCCGCCAGCTTCATGTCGGCAAACAGGTCGGCGCTGTTGTGGGAGGACATGCCGTCGGTGCCCAGAGCCACATTCACCCCGGCCTGGAGCATATCAGGGATGGGGGCAATGCCCGAACCCAGCTTCAAGTTGGAGTAGGGATTGTGGACGCAGGACACCCCTTGTTCCGCCATAATGGCCCAGTCCTCCGGGGTGGTGTACACACAGTGGGCGGCAATGCCGCCGTTGTCCCACACCCCGTACTGGTTCAGCGTCTGGATGGGGGTGAGGCCGTGGCGGTCTAAGCTGGCCTGGTGCTCACTTTTGGTCTCTGACACATGCACGTGCATGCGCTGGTTGTGGTCGTGGGCGAACTGGGCCATCCACTGCCACAGGGGGGCGGAGGAGGTGTACTCTCCGTGGATGGAGGCGTCTAGGAGGATTTGCCCGTCCCCTGCCCCGTGGAACTCCTCGGTGAGGGCCCGCTGGGCCACGCAGTCCCCGCAGGTGTCGGGGTTAAAGTCGGCCGGGTCGCCAAAATACACCCCGCCACAGGACAGGTTGGCGCTGATGCCGGCCTTCAAAATCTCCTGGGCGATGGTGGAGGTGAACATGTACATATCTGCCACGCAGGTGACGCCGGAGGCGATCATCTCCGCCAGGCCCAGCCCTGCCCCGGCGGACACTGCCCGGGGGTCCAGCTTGCCCTCCGCGGGGAAGATGTAGTCGTGGAGCCAGGTCTGCAAGTCACAGCCTCCGCCGTACCCCCGCATGAGGGTCATGGGCAGGTGGGTGTGGGCGTTCACCAGGCCGGGCATCATCACCTTGCCCGAGCAGTTCACCACCCGGTCAACGTCGCCCTGGGGGCGGTCCGTGCCCACATAGGTGATGGAGGTGCCCTCCACCTGGACATAGCCGTTTTTGAGAATGGTCCCCGCCTCGTCCATGAGGACGGCGGTGACATTGGTAAATAGTACGGACATAGGTTCCTCCTTATAACTGGGCCAGGCAGCCCAGGACCAGGGGCACAAATCGGTGCCGGGCGGCTTTGCCCGCCTCCAGCACTTCCTCTTCGCTCAAGGGCTTGGGGAGCATCCCGGCGGCCATGTTGGACAGCAGCGAGAAGCCCAGCACCTCCATGCCACAGTGGGCGGCCACGATGACCTCGGGGGCGGTGGACATGCCCACCGCATCCCCGCCCAGGGCCCGGATGGCCCGAATCTCGGCGGGGGTCTCATACTGGGGCCCGAAGCTGTAATAGTATACCCCTTCCCGCAGGGGAGTACCCAGCTCCTGTGCCACCTGGCGGGCCACCTCTTGGAGCCGGGGGGTGTACAGATGGGAGGCATCGGGGAAGCGCACCCCAAATTCCGGGAGGTTCTCCCCCCGCAGCGGGGACTCCCCGCCCAGCTTGATCTGGTCGGTGAGGAGCATGATGTCCCCGGCGTTCCAGTCTGGACGGACGCACCCGGCGGCGTTGGTCACCAGCAGGGTGTCGCACCCCAACAGCCGCAGCACCCGCACCCCGTAGGCCACATCCTCATAGGAGTACCCCTCGTAGTGGTGCACCCGGCCCTGCATCACCGCCACGGGCTTGCCTGCCAAGGTGCCAAAGACCAACTGCCCCACATGTCCGGGGGCAGTGGAGCGGGGAAAGTGGGGAATGGAGGCGTAGGGAACTGCCGCGGCGTTCTCCACCTCCTGGGCCAGATCCCCCAGGCCGGAGCCTAGAATCAGGGCCACTTTGGGGATAAATTCCCCCAGCTGAGCCCTCAGATAGGCGGCGCTTTCCTGATAATGGGAATACGGATGGGACATAGGCTTCCCTCCTGACAAAATCTTGGGAAATATGAGAGCATTACAAGATAGTTTACACCATTCAACCAGGAAAATCAATCCTGAGGCCCGCCAGAGAGTGTTCGCTCCAGGTACAGCAGATAACAAGAGCATAGAATAAAATAGAAACATCCCCGTATTCGAAACGACAGTTCCGAAAACAGGGATGTTTACAGTAAACTTGGGAGAATACCACGATACAATAACGATTGACATATAATTCGGCAAATTGTATAGAACATGCTGAAAAATCGTTCGTGATGTGGAAAGATATTGCGCAACCAACAAAATGAAGCTATAATTTTGGAAGAGATATCCTGTTCAGGCATGTTAATCCAATCCTCTAAGGAAAGCGCGGTATAGGTTTTCTCGTTGCTGGTAGGCGCGGCGTTGAGCATCTTCTGCAGCTTTGTTTGCCTCTGCCAATGCAATTCGGATATGGGTAGACTTTAGCCCAGAGGATGCCATACCATCAATGTGAAAGGATAGAGCAGAACCATTCGGTTTTGATCGGATACTATACGTCATAACATATTCCCCTTGCTTAGTGTGTAGCTACATAGTTGTACACTTAGTCGATGATGGTGATGATGATGGTTAAAATCTATTTGTTAGACAAACTTATAACGGACACATTATATTATATTTTTGAAAATATTGCAACAAATTTTCATGTAGAATTGTGGAAAAAAAGTAAAAAAGTGCAGGGAGGAATGTAAAATGAAGCAAGATGCCAGTGCGTTGTTGTTGTGTGCCAGTCGAAAGATAGCAGTTAAACCATTAGACCGTGAGCAGATTCTATCTTCGCTTCCAGACTATGACCAGTTGTATCATGCGGTGCAGATGCGTCGTAGAAGACAGAATAAGGCCAATGGAGATTTAACAGAAAACACGGAGCAATCTCACCTAATGCATGACAATATAATGGCGATTTTTGGCGGAAGAGGTAGTGGCAAGACTTCTGTACTGCTATCTTTGCGTCAACAGCTTGTGTTAGACCGTCAGAAAAGATACAATGGTGCCGGGGCTGACATTATTTTGCCCATTATTTCTCCAGAGATTATCAGCGAGAACTCTACCATGCTGTCCTGGGTGTTAGCAATGTTTCAAGGAGAAATTGAGGCTTTGGATAAACAACTGAAAGAGCATCCTAAAGTAGCTCAAAGCCTAGAACAGGCATATGGGACTGGTGTGTGTGAGTTGCGTACGAGACAGTCTTTTTTGCGTAGAGAATACGATAATTTGATGCGTGAGAGTGGAAGTAGTAGAATTTTTCGAGAAATGCATCGCTATGAGTACGAAGATTTGCTCAAGTTGCAGGCTCAGCATTCTAAAGAACAGTACCAGTTGATGCACCGCCTTCGCAAGTTTTGGGGGCTGGTGGTAGAGGTGCAGAAGGCATTGAACCCAGGCCAATCACCACTGATTTTTATTATGTTTGATGACATTGATTTGGCTCCAGAACGAAGCATGGAGTTGCTGATGTCGGCCTATAAATACTTCTCAAGCCCGCATGTGGTCATTGTGCTTACAGCAGCAAAAAAGACTTTACATCAGGTTTTGACTTATCGCATGTATGAAAAAGTAGTAGGATCTGATTTTACATCTCTCATTCAAGGCAATGATATTCAAGGCTATCGACAGGAGGTGCGGAGAAATTCGTATCGTATGGATCGAGCCAGCGAATCGGCGATTGAGTACCTTAATAAAGTAATTCCGCAATCTAGTAGATACGAACTAAATCGTTTTGATACTTACGATAAGAAACTAACATTCCGTTACCCACTGGAGAATCCAGAGAATGGGCGTGCGTCTATCCCTTTGGGAGAGTTTGTGGTTCGGTGCATAGCAGAGTGTGGGCTGGACAAAGATTATGGAAATTTTGTGCAAAGAATAGAGGCAGGAGAGGATCAAGCCCACAAGAATATGGCCAGAGAGTACTATCTGTTGTTTGGAAATAAGAGCAGATATATTACAAATGCGTGCTTGGGAATTCTCAACACCTGTGAACAGTTGGGAGTATTAAGGGAACAGTACAGCAATGGACAACTTGGAGATGATGATTATGTCCACACACTATTCTATACGCTGCGCCATTGTCTGTCAGTACTGATTAACTCTCATACCAGAAGCATGGAAGAGTGTGGAGGGTGGCTGTCATATCTGTTCCGTTATGAATATGGCGACAGGTATCTGGTGGTAGATTACAGATACCTGATCAAAAAGTATAGGGAGTGCTTGCATGAAATACTGGAAAGCGTGGGACGCGAATTAGCACCTAGTCGAGCTGGAATGAGTCAGGATACATATTGGATTCGCTATGACGATTGCCTAAAAGAGAAAAAAATTGAGCTAAGACAAAAAATATCTGTACTCTTTTCCATGCTGTTTTTTGTGGAGCATCTTGTGACCTGCATGTTGAAGCCGGAGATTGCAGGTGGTGGAGCGCAGAATGGTGGATTAAATTCACTACTGACGTTTCTCAATGAAAGTGCAGCATCAGAGGATGGGCTGACGCTTTTCCCTGTCGTGCAAGATATGGAACGTGCTATGGATTTGTATGGAGAATTATTAGAGGAAATGCAATTTGAACAATTGTCTGCTACAGATGGAAGACAAGTGGAGGCATACTTCTCTTATATTAGCACTCATCCGTATTTTATGGAGCTGATAGATGCGGAGGGACAGGAAGAGAGAAATCTCTACCGTACTTGTAATAATAATCCAGAATGGGTACGTTCTCTCTGTACGATGCTCTATCTTACCCAGAGCGGTATCCAATTGATAGATGAGAAGTTCTTTGGTATCTTACAGCTATTTTTCCAAGACGTGTCCGTGTTACCAGGATTACATGACCAAATAAAAGTGATGGAAATGTATACACAGGAATTCGTTTTGGGATGGAATATACTAGACTGGTCTGAATTGCATCTGCGTCAATTACAGCGGTTCCATACAGAGACGGTCCTGCCTGTACAAAAGAAGACAGGAACTGCTGCCAAAAGCTGCTCGTGGAAGAATTTGTGTGATGAAGTGCTGAAAGATGAAAGCTCAACATATATAAGCATGTTTACGCATAATATGGCGGACAGCAATGATCTGTGGGAAGACAATTCTATCGTGAGCTTAGCACAGGTTGTGTGCAATCAGGTGGAGCAGTTGGTGCGAGAGTGCTCTCGGGATATGGTAAATCTGCACATGGGAATGACCCTGAAAAAAAGTCAGGTAAGTGATGTACACATGCTGGCATCCAGTCTGTGTGAAGCGTTTCCGGAGGCGGAACCCATGGGGAGAGCTATAATTCGAGAGTTGGAGCAGAAGTATCAAACAAAAGAAGAATATGATAAATCAAATGGGATTCAGGTTTCAGTGCAAGGAGATTTGAATCATGTACGCAGGAGAAATAACCAGACAATTTCTATAGACTCTACTAACGCATTGCGTTTTCTTCTCCAGTGTAATATGACGTATCGAGTGGCCAATCGCCAAAAAGGAAGTGAAATTGTGGGGGCTTATTACCGCTCTCTGATTCACGATTTTGCAGATCAAATGAAGCTAACGGTTTCAGCCGGCCAAATGAAAGGGGTGCGATCATTCCTTGTCAAGCTCAAGACAATAGGGACGATGCTTCCTTATTACTTCAGCGCCCGATTTATTCTGGCCAATGCTGCTAGGTACGATGAGCTGCATTTGGGCCAGGAGGGGGATAAGACCCGGGGAGGGGTAGTAGCCGCTACAGTGTACCATGATTTTTTACAGGCTATCAAACTGCAGGAATATTCCGTGCTTCGAGGCTTTATGCTAGAAATTCGAGCCAAGTATACGGCGGAATTGCGCTCAAGTTTTGAGGTGACACCATGACAGCCAATCAGCGCCTGAGCTTGATTTGTCGAGTTTTGCTTCTCCCGTTTCGTGATGTCAGATTCGGCAAGGAGGATTTATTGCTAGCGAAAGCTCAGATGTATCGCAAATTTATTGATCAAGAGGGGACGGAGCACCAGCTCTACGGCGCCTATCGTAATTGCCGGAAAAAGCTGATGGACCAAGTGTGTTCAGAGGGAAAACCGGAAAACATGGATGAGGTACAGCAACTGTTGGAGTTCTTCTATGGAGACACGGACATGCTGGGGTGCGCAGAAAGCAACAATGCCGATTCATTATATATCCAGAGGATTTTAGACATTTCCGATAGCTTTGTTACCCTGCGGGATGGGCGCATGTCCCTGCGCACCTGGATCAACCCGGACCGGCTGGATTTGTTTCATCCCTACGCAGGATTGCACAAGGCGGAGTTGTGGAATATGCTGGTGAGGTTGTCCACGCCAGATCTTTGGATTGCAGCCTATTTTGAACATGCGGGGTTGCAAGATGAGGTAAGCTTGAGTAACCTTACCGATGACCTGCGCCTTGCGGATATCGTGCTCAATCGATGCCTGGAGAAAGGAATGGCAGAGACGCACACCCATTTCTATGCATCTCTAAACTATCAAATGCTGTGGACCCTGGTCAGTGATGTCACTCAGCTGCGGTATGAGGCGAAAGCGCGCCAGAGCAATCTCAAATCCTTGAGCTTGGTGCTGACGGGTGGACTTCTCAGGTTGTTTTTGGCAAGTTATGCCATGCAAGGGAGCGAACATGAGGACTTTCTTCCCTACTGTGAGAGACTTCTGAATCTTGAAAAAGTTGACGATCCCCAAATGTTAATCTGCCAGGTGCTATACAGTGGGTATTCAGGGGAGAGATTGGAGGAGAGTGCGGAGGCATATTTGGAGCAATATGAACATTGCACACAGGCGCTGCATGAAATGATGGATATTCAGGAAGATAAATGGGAGTTTGACCTACTGGCTCGTAGCGTCTACAGGGGATATAGGTACCTCAACACCTCTTGTGATATTCTATTGTTTCGCCAGACTCTGGCTCTGGCTCGCAAAAAAGACAAACCGACCCTGAGGCGTGCATTGCTCCAATATATTCGCATTAAAAACACATTTTTCTCCACAAGAACACAGGCAGAAGATGTGCATGGGCTACGTCAATTTTCGGGGTATTATCGCAGATCAACTGGTTCGGTATGGGCGCTGCGCAGAGGAAATGAGGAAGGGCTAAACCGGGAAGGGAGTTATGCAATTTTTAGAAGTCAGAGTCGGTTGCCCTATTTACAAAAATATGAGTTTAAAATTACGCCGCCGGGGCCTCAAGGACATATCTTAGACCAATTTACAGTGCGCAAAAAATTGATGCGCAGTGCAATTTCCCGACAATTACTACAGATTGTGGATGGATATCTTCAATTCTTGAAACGTACAGCTCAATCCTATACTCGGGATGAGGAATCCGTGGATCAGACGTTAAAGAGATTGGGAGATAGCGGTGAAGTATCCATACCTACCCCAGGAATTATCTATCATTTCACAAAACCTGAGTTTATGCGGAATATTTTTGGATTAGTGTGCGGGATGGACCCTACAATGCGCAAGGCTACAAGTCCCTATTATGTAGAAACGCTACGCCGACAGTACATGGTATTTTGCGATACACTCAGTGAGATGGTGCGAGAGACTCCCTATTTGGGGGAGTACGTTGTGGGATTGGATGCAGCTTCTGAGGAAATGGGAATTGAGCCGTGGGTATATGCTCCGGTATTCACTTATGCCAGGAGAAAGGGAAATACAGTGCCTATCCAATGGTATACCAAAAGCACGATTCCATCGTTAGGGTTGACTTATCACGTGGGGGAGGATTTTCGACATCTTCTTTCCGGTCTTCGTGTGGTGGATGAAGTGCTGGAGCATTTCGGGTTCAAAGCGGGAGATCGTATTGGTCATGGAATCGCCCTTCAGGTAGATCCTCAGGAATGGCAGGTGCAGCATGGGGTAGTAGCTGTGCCGCGTATGGAGTATCTGGAGGATCTATTATGGATTTGGGGTGTCAAGTTTCAAGGGGGTGTGTTACCGGTTCCCCATGATTTAGAATTAAAAATTATGAAGCAGGTGGAGAGTCTATACCCTACTTCTTCGGGAATCACCCCATATCTCCTATGGAAGGTATATCAGAGAAAATTCCATTTGCTAGATGTGGAAGGGGTGGTGGAAGATGTTCAGGTATGCCAGAAATGTTTGCAGTGTGGAGGTACAGGAGGTGCGTGCCCTCTTCAAAACCACTGTCACAACATGGTATGGAGTGAGGAGAGACTGTTGATGACCCATTTTTGCCCACTTTACCAGGAAAAATATCGAAAGCCAATTTTTGTCCAGGTAACAGAAAATGAGGTTCCACTTATGGAGGCACTTCAGAAGGGAATTAAAGAGAAAATAGGCCAAAGAGGAATCACAGTAGAGGTCAATCCCACGTCTAATGCGTCTATTGGAGCAATAAAGGGCGTACTGCACCACCCAATTTTACAGCTCAACAATCGGTGGCTGGAACGAGGTGAGGAAGTAAACCACTTATCTGTGTCTATAAATTCCGATGATCCTGTGGTATTTCATACAATGGTAGAGAATGAATTTTCCTATATTTATTATATGCTCACCAATGAAGGATATAGCCGCCAGGATGTACTAAAGTGGATTGATCAAATTAGAGAGTTTGGCATGGGAAGTAGTTTTGTGCGAAAAGCAAAAAAGCCCCAGGTGCTATTACGAGAGCTGAAATTGATTCGTGAATGTCTTCAACCGTATCCGGATTTCAATCCAGAAGAGGGGTGAGAGTCTGTGGAACATATGTATCGACAGTTTACAGTGATTGATTTCTTGAGCATGTTCATTCCAGGCGCAGTAGTGGTATTGGTGGCAAATTGGGCAGGGGTTCCTTTCGTGGCTCTATGGACTGCTTTTGTGCCTGATGGGAGCATTGGTCTTACGCTGTATCTGGTAGTGCTCAGCTATCTGGTGGGGCACGTACTATCTCAAGTCACGAAACCGTTGGAAAAACTCTCTGGTTTTCAGAATAGTGAAAGGGAAATGCGCACGGAATATGAAGATATGGTAATGAAAAAAGCCGAGGAATTAGGACTGACTGAGTACATTCCAAAAGATCAGAGGGAAGAAAAGCTGTTATGGCGAAGAGTACAGTATTGTGTGCTGCAACGCGCGGATTGCCAAAGGCTGCGCCTGATGCAGGGCTTTTACGGCCTGTGTCGCAGTAGCGTGGCTTCGGTCATGGTAGTTTGGTTGTGCCTGTGTGTCCATGCAGGGATAGCGCCAGGGATATGGTGTGTTTATACTGTGGTTGGAGTTGTAAGTGTGGTCATGCTTACCGTGCGTGGAAATAAATTTAGAAGAAAATATTTGGAGACGATGTATGAGAGTTTTCTCCTGCTGGGGGCCGTTCCAGAAGGAGTGATGACACCGTAAATATCAACAACGGATTGGAAGCACGAAGTTGCCATTGATTTTTGTCTGTGTTATGATAAACGGCAAAAGAAATCCACAAGGAGGAGACGACATGCGGGACACAAGACCCCTGGTGGTGGTGGTGGACGGCCACGGCGGCGGCATGGGCAAGGCCCTGGTGGCTCGGCTGAGAGAGCGGCTGCCCCAGGTACACGTGCGGGCGGTGGGCACCAACTCCGCCGCCACCGAGGCCATGCTCAAGGGGGGAGCCGAGGACGGCGCCACCGGGGAGAATGCGGTGATCTTCAATGTGGGGAAGGCGGACTTCGTGGTGGGGTCTGTGGCCATCCTCATGGCCAACGGCCTGATGGGGGAGATCTCCCCCCGCATGGCCCAGGCGGTGGGGGACAGCTCCGCCATCAAGGTGCTCATCCCCGCCAACCGCTGCGGCATCCGCATCGCCATGGGGGGCGAGCAGCCCCTGCGCCGCTATTTGGACGACTGTGTGGACCTGATTGCCGCCGAGCTGCAAGAGTAAACCATACCACAATTTGACGATTTTGGACGGATGAGGCCTGCCTTGGTTGACAAGGCAGGCCTCATCTTATAAAATATTTGTCGAGTATTTAGTAACGGGTGCATTGCACCCTGAAATATGGCATTATATGGAAGAACTGGGCGGTCTTTGTCAAAAAGCAGCCCGGTGTGGAAGAGAATAAGGAGAGACGAATGTTACAAAGTGGAAGAAGAATGGAGAAGAAAACACGGACGCTGGCAGGGCTGGCGGCGGTGTTTTTTGCCTGCATGGTGGTTCTGTCCGCCTTTGTGGCGGTGTATGCCGGAGGCGTGCGCTACGGCGTGGTCACTGGCACCGAGGTGGGCCTGAGCGTGCGTGCGGGAGCGGGAACCTCGTACACCCGGCTGGGCCTCATTTACGACGGCACCACCGTCACCATCACCGGGGAGAAAAAGGCCTCAGACGGCGCCACCTGGTACGCCATTGACTACAACGGCGGCACCGGATACGTCATCAGCACCTATATCAAGCTCATGGACGGCGGTGTGGATGACAAGGAGTTTGAGGCCTACCTCAAACAGCAGGGCTTCCCCGAGTCCTACTGGAGCGGGTTGAAGGTGCTCCACGCCATGTACCCCGAGTGGGTGTTTAAGGCCGACCACAACGGCTTTGACTGGAACTACGCCGTGGACCAGGAGTCCAAAATCGGCAACAGTCTGGTGCAGTCCTCCTCCAAGTCCAGCTGGAAGTCCACCGACCCCAAGGCCTACAACTGGGATACGGGAACGTGGACGGAATTTGACACCGGCGGCTGGGTGGCCGCCTCCCGGGAGATCGTGGCCTACTACATGGACCCCCGGAACTTCCTGACCCAGAACAGCATCTTCCAGTTCCTCCTCCAGAGCTATGACGCCCAGGTGCAGAGTGTGGCGGGAGTGGAGCGGCTGGTGTCCGGCACCTTCCTGGATGCCACCGTCACCGACACCGACGGCAAGCGAATTTATTACCCCCAGGTGATCTATGATGCAGGCAAGAAGGTGGGGGTCAACCCCTACGTGCTGGCCGCCATGATCATCCAGGAGCAGGGCACCAAGGGGCTCAGCGACAGCATTTCCGGCAAGGCCCCCGGCTTTGAGGGATATTTTAACTTCTACAACATCGGCGCGGTGGCCGGAGGCGGCAACACTGCGGTGAAAAACGGCCTCATTTATGCCAAGGGAGGCTCCAGCGGCACGGGCACCAGCTATGGGCGGCCCTGGAACAGCCGGGTGCGGGCCATCAGCGGCGGAGCCCAGTTCTACGCCAACGGCTACGTCACCGCCGGACAGGACACCATGTACTTAAAGCGGTTCAACGCCCAGGGGGACAACCCCTTTACCCATCGGTATATGACCAGTGTGTGGGGCGCGGCCTCCGAGGGTCTGAGTCTGGCCGGGGGGTACAGCGAGGAGCTGCGCCAGTCCCCCCTGGTGTTCTCCATCCCCGTGTATGACAATATGCCCAGCAGCCCCTGTGCTCAGCCCACCGGGGACGGCTCCCCGGACAACCGCCTGAGCACCTTGAAGGTGGGCAACTACGCCCTTACCCCGGGCTTTGACAACGACACCACCTCTTATAGTGTAGTGGTGCCCAACTCCGTCTCCTCCGTCTCCATCACCGCCACCCCCAAGGCGTCCACCGCCAAGGTCAGCGGCGCCGGGACGGTGCAGCTGAAGGTGGGGGCCAACACCGTGAAGGTGACGGTCACTGCCCAAAACGGCAGCCAGCGCACCTTTACCCTTACCATTGCCCGGGAGGGCAGCTCCGATTCCGGCGGCTCGCCCACCTTCTCCGTCAAGCCCAAGTATAACGTCAGCGGGTCCAACCAGGTCTCCGGCATCACTCTGGGCACCAAGAGCTCCGACTTTGTGAAGAACCTGAACATCGTGGGGGGCTATGCCCAGGTGAAGACGGCCAGCGGCTCCACCAAGCAGGACTCCGCCGTGGTGGGCACCGGGGATACCGTGACCATCTACCGCAACGACGGCACCCAGTACGCCAAGTGGACGGTAGTCATCTATGGAGATGCCAACGGGGATGGAAAAATTGATAATTCAGACCGTGTGAAAATCCGTAACCATGTGTTGGGTACCAGTAAATTGTCTGGAGCGTTGGCTGTGGCTGCCGATGTGAACAAGGACGGACAGGTGAACAACACCGACCGTGTGAAAGTTCGCAACCATGTGTTGGGAACATCTCTAATTACTCAATAGGAGAGAATCAATGAAAAAATTCTTCGCAAGTAAGTGGATTGCCCTGGTCATGGCTCTGACTCTGGTTCTGAGCCTCACCACCCCGCAGGGCCATGCGGCGCAGTCCTGCACCGTGACTTTTTCGGATCCTACGGTTACTGTGGGGCAAACGTTTACCGTCAATGTGAGGGTGACCGGAGCTGTGGCCATTGCCACGGTGAAGGTGAACTATGACTCCAGCTATCTGCAATATGTTTCCGGTGATTTAGGCTACGGATACCCCAGCGGCAATGTGATTGTCATGGATAAAGAGAATGCTGGAACGGGTAACATTAGCTTCTCTATGACCTTCAAGGCGCTGAAAGCGGGTAAGACTACCATCAACAACTATGAAAACTCCATTGTGGATGGAAATGGCGACCCCATGAATATCACCCCTGGTTGGTCTACGGTCACCATCAACGCCCCCTACACCGCCTCGGGGAACAACAACCTCAGCTCCCTGTCCATCAGCCCCGGCACCCTGTCCCCCGGCTTCTCCGCCGGCACCACCAGCTACAGCGCCTCGGTGTCCAACTCCACCACCAGCGTGGCAGTGTCCGCCAAGGCTGCCGATGGAAAGGCCAAGGTGGCGGTGTGGGGCAACACCGGACTGAGTGTGGGCAACAACACCGTGACCGTCCAGGTCACCGCCGAGAACGGCAGCAAAAAGACCTACACCATCACCGTCAACCGGG
>NZ_SJOS01000039.1:0-23612 GCF_012027765.1 Pseudoflavonifractor sp. SW1122
TTTGTTGCGCACGCAGCCGCTCACCACCGAGACACCCACAAGGGGGTCCGTCGGCCGCGTCGGATGTGTATAAGAGCCAGCCCCCGCGGGGCCCAGGACGGGCAGAAGTTTCTGGCTCTGCTCCTCATGGCCCAAGGGGTGAGCGCCGCCCGGCCGCCCCTCATCCTGCTGCTGCTCACCGCCTGTACCATGGCCCTGGGCACCGGGCTGGGAGGTCGGCGGATTGTGGAGAAAATCGGCCACGAGCTGGCCCACCTCACCCCCACCCAAGGGCTGGCCGCTGATCTGGGCACCGGGTTAGTGCTGGGGGTGTGCTCGGCTCTAGGCCTGCCCGTGTCCACCAGCCACGCCAAGGTGGCCGCCATCTGTGGGGCCTCCCCCCATCCCAAGGCGGGAGTGGTGGCCCAGCTGCTGCTGGTGTGGGCGCTCACCTTCCCCGCCTGCATGGGGTTGGGGTATGGGTTTGCCCTTCTGTTGAGGTGAGGGCAAACCCGGGATGGGAGTTTGTTCTTCTACCATTTCCATATCCTAGGCTTGCCAACCTGGTGGTATACGCTCCGCTGGGCCCGATTTCTCAGCGATGAGAAATCGGGGAAAGAATCGCCCAGGCTTTCCCCCTGGGAACCCCCTGGGGTACTTGGGACAGGTGCCGGAGCAACCCATACCGCCGCTGAGGTATTGGGACAGCCTGTGCTCCTTGCGCCGCTGCCGCTGATGCCTACGAAGTAGCAGTGCAGTTTTTCTTTGGCAAAAGCGTCGGTGCATGGCAGGAACTGTCATCTTACACCCAACACCGGCCCTGTGCTTCTGAGGCAGGCGTTATCCAACCTGGGAAGTCGAGCGGCAGCGGATGCAGCGGCACAGGAGTATCAGCTTATCCCTGGGCCGGTTGGCGTTTATCCAGAGCCATAGGTCTTCTGACCCAAGGGAGGTTCTTAGGGGGGAACGCCCTAAGCGGGTTTTTCCCCGATTTTTGTCCGCTCAAAAATCGGGCCCAGCGGAGCGTACTTGCCAGGCTGGCAAGTGTGCACAAGAGACGTGGTGGAAAGTCAGGCTCCCCAGACAGCAAAAGATCCCGAAGCCACAACCGCAGCTTCGGGATCATGTTTTGTTGTCTTACACCTGTGCGATGAACTTGAGGAACTGCTCCTTGCCCTCAGCGGTGCGCTTATACACACCGGCGTGCTCCAGCACCTTGGCAAACACCAGGCCGGTCTCGTACTGGACGATGTCCCAGGCGTTGTCCTTGGTGATGGACTCGTACTTGGTCTTAAAGCCTTCCGCCCAGTCGGCGTGCTTTTCGGTGGTCTCCTGGGCACGCAGGTCGCCGCCGTTGGCCAGGCAGTCGGCCACTTGGGCCAACTCCTCCTTCAGGCGGGCGGGCAGCACGGCCAAGCCCATGACCTCGATGAGGCCGATGTTCTCCTTCTTGATGTGGTGAAGCTCCTGGTGGGGGTGGTACACACCCAGAGGGTACTCCTCGGTGGTGATGTTGTTGCGCAGCACCAGGTCCAGCTCATACTTGCCGTCCCGCATCCGGGCGATGGGGGTGATGGTGTTGTGAGGCTCCCCATCGGTCTCGGCATAGATGAAGGCGTCCTCGTCGGTATAGCCTCTCCAGCTCAGCAGGATCTTGTCGGCCAGGTCCACCAGCCGCTCCGGGTTCTCGCTGGAAATGCGGATGACGGACATGGGCCACTTGACGATGCCAGCGGTGACGTCCTCGTACCCAGCAAAGGTGACGGGAGTCTCCACAGGAGCGGTGGCCATAGCGAAGGTATAGCGGCCGCCCTGGAAGTGGTCGTGGGCCAGGATGGAGCCGCCCACGATGGGCAGGTCAGCGTTGGAGCCCACGAAGTAGTGGGGGTACTGGCGGACGAAGTCCAGGAGCTTGCCGAAGCAGGCCCGGTCGATCTTCATGGGGGTGTGCTCCTGGTTGAAGCAGATGCAGTGCTCGTTGTAGTACACATAGGGGGAGTACTGCAAAAACCAGGGGGAGTTGTTGATGGTGATGGGCACAATGCGGTGGTTCTGGCGGGCGGGGTGGTTCACCCGTCCGGCATAGCCCTCATTCTCCGCGCACAGCTGGCAGCGGGGATAGTTGGAGGCGGGGAGATTGCGGGCGGCGGCAATGGCCTTGGGGTCCTTCTCCGGCTTGGAGAGGTTGATGGTGATGTCCATCTCCCCGTACTCGGTGTCCGCCTTCCACCGCACGTCACGGGCAATACGGTCCCGGCGGATATAGTTGGTGTCCTGGGAGAAGGTGTAGTACCAGTCGGTGGCCTTCTCCGGGTCCTCGTTGTATAGGGCCTGGAACTTGGCCCGCACCTGGCTGGGCCGGGGGGTGAGGGCCCCCATGATGGCGGTGTCGAAGAGGTCCCGGTACACCACGGAGTTCTCGGTGAGGACGCCACGGGCATAGGCATCGTCCAGCAGCTCATCCAGCACAGCGGCCAGGTCGATGTCGCCCCACTCTTTTCCGGGGTCGGTGTAGCTGTCCAGCTTCAGCACCTCCAGCACCGCATTGGTGGCCCAGGTGGTCTCGCAGGGCTCAATGAGCCCGGTGCGGACCGCGTAAGTAATCAGCTTGGAAATGGCCTCGTTCATCTCTCTGCCCCTCCCTTACTTCTCATAGCCGTGGGGATGGGCCTTGTGCCAGTTCCAGGCGGAGGAGACGATGGTGTTCAGGTCGTCATACTGAGGCTTCCAGCCCAGCACGCTCTTGGCCTTCTCAGAGGAGGCGATGAGCTGGGCGGGGTCGCCAGCCCGGCGGGGAGAGACCTCAGCGGGGATGGGGTGTCCGGTGACGGCCCGGGCCACCTCGATGACCTCGTTGACGGAGAAGCCCACGCCGTTGCCCAGGTTGAAGACGTTGTTGTCGCCGCCCTTCATCAGGTAGTTTAGAGCCAGGATGTGGGCCTGGGCCAGGTCGGTGACGTGGATGTAGTCCCGGATGCAGGTGCCATCGGGGGTGGGATAGTCGTCGCCGAAGACGGAGATCTTCTCCCGCTGGCCGTTGGGCACCTGGAGAATCAGGGGGATGAGGTGGGTCTCGGGGTTGTGGGCCTCGCCGATCTTGCCGGAGGCGTGAGCGCCGCAGGCGTTGAAGTAGCGCAGGGCCACATAGCGCAGGCCGTGGGCCTTGGACACCCAGCTCATCATGTGCTCCATGGACAGCTTGGTCTCGCCGTAGCAGTTGGTGGGCTGGGTGCGGTCGGTCTCCAGAATGGGCACAGACTCGGGCTCGCCGTAGGTGGCGGCGGTGGAGGAGAACACGATCTTATCCACCCCGTGGGCCACCATGGACTGGAGGAGCACCATGGTACCGTAGAGGTTGTTGTCATAGTACTTCAGGGGGTTGGACATGGACTCGCCCACCTGGGAGGAGGCGGCAAAGTGGATGACGCCCTCGATGTTCTCGGCCTGGAACAGAGTGTCCAGAGCGCCACGGTCCCGGATGTCCAGCTGATAGAACCGGGCCTTGGGGTGCACGGCCTCCTTGAAGCCGGTGAGCAGGTTGTCTGCCACCACCACGTCACGTCCTGCGTCGATGAGCTCATAAACGGTGTGAGAACCGATGTATCCGGCTCCACCCAAAACCAAAATAGCCATTACAGTTCGCTCCCTTTCGATTCAGTTGATTTTCATCAGCACACCACGGCACCGCCCACAGCACGGACGGTGAGCACATGGCAGCTGCCAGTTCCCAGCACGGACTCCACGGTGCTCTTGAACTCGTCCAGCATATCCAGAGGCACGAAAGCCTGGATGGTGCCGGCAAAGCCGCCGCCGTGGACCCGGTAAGCGCCCCGGCCCTTGAGGGCGTGACCAGCCGTGGCCAGAGCCACTGCCATGGCCTGCTCGGCCACAGCGCCGGTGGGGGCAATGTTTTGCAGGTACATCCAGGAGGACTCCCCGGACTGCTGCACCACCTTCAGGAAGGCGTCAAAGTCGCCGCGCTCCAGGGCGTCGGCCTCCAGGGCCACCCGCTGGTCGTCGGCGAAGAAGTGCAGGGCACGGAGCACCGCCCGGTCGCCCACAGCCTTGCGCAGGCCGGGCATATCCGCCCAGATGCGGCTCTCGTCCACCTCCCGCAGCACCTCGCAGCCAAAGTAGGCGGCCACCGCCTTCATCTCCTGGGGAATGGCGGCGTACTCCGCGGTGAGGTCGGCGTGGTCAGCGCCGGAGTCAATGATGCACAGGGCGTGGCCGTAGCCCGCCAGGTCCACCTGGATGGGACGCACCACGGGGTTGGCGGTGTCGGCAAAGTCGATGGCCACAGCGCCGCCCACCGAGGAGGCGGTCTGGTCCATCAGGCCGCAGGGCTTGCCGAAGAACACGTTCTCGGCATACTGGCCGATCTGGGCGATGGTGGCGGCGTCCAGAGCATCCCCGCACACCAGGTGGTTGAGGATGACCCCAATGGTCACCTCACAGGCGGCGGAGGAGGACAGGCCGGAGCCGGGCAGCACCTTGCTGGTGGCGTAGGCGTCGAAGCCCACGGTGGTGTAGCCCCGCTGGGCAATGCCAGCGGCCACGCCACGCACCAGGGCGGCAGTGCCCTCCTTCTCCTCTTCCACAGGCTCCAGGTTATCCAGGTTCACCTCCACCATGTGCCAGCCCTCAGACATAAAGCGGATGGTATTGGTGCCGTTGGGGGCAGCGCACACCAAAAAGTCCAGGTCCACAGCCGCAGCCAGAACGCGGCCCCGCTGGTGGTCAGTATGGTTGCCGCAGATCTCGGTGCGGCCGGGGCCGGTGTACAGCCCTGCGCCCGCCTGGTTTCCAAACAGCTTGATAAATTCTTCTGTGACATGAATGCTGCGCTCACGTCCCTGCTCCAAGGCCTTGCCGCCGTCGTGCAGGTCGTACACACGGGCCAGAGACTCGTCCAGCTGGCCCGCCTTCAGCTCCTCCAGGAGCTTGTTGCAATCGTGCATGTCCTCTCACCTCTCCATTTCTAGTTGTTGATAAAAGTATACTTTTATTTTACTAAAAATTCAACCATTTCTTCTGAACAAATTATTCTTTGGAGTCTTGCACAAAATCCCGGGGAGTCGTTGTGCTCTTTCGCTCAATCATCGTGGGAGGCACCACCACTTTCAAGGGCAGGGTGCGCTCCGCCTCCCGGCCGGGCAGGGGTACCCGGGTGCGCAGCAGGTCCAACGCGGTGGCGGCCATCTGCTCCACATGGGCGGAGATGGACGTCAAAGGCGGGTCCAACAGGGCAGACCGGGGGGTGTTGTTAAAGGACACCACTGAGATCTGTTCCGGCACCGAGATGTTCAGCTCCCGCATGGCCCGCACAGCACCGATGGCCACCTCTTCGTTGGCGGCGATGAAGGCAGTGGGGCGGTCTCCACCCCGGGCCAGGAACTGTTCCACCGCCATGGCGGCCTCGTCGGTCTGCATGGGACAGTCCAGCAGCCACTCGGTGCGCAGAGCGCCCCGGTGCTCCATCTGTTCCACAAACAGCTTGCGCCGGGTCTCCAGGGCTCGCTGGCGCAGGTCGTCGTACTTCCACTCGGGGCCGATGAAGCCAATTTTCCGGTGTCCCAGCTTCTCCAGGTGCTCCAAGGCCAGGGAAATGCCCAGGGAGTAGTTGAGAACCACCGAGTCGTGCTGGCTCTCCCGGGGAGAGGAGTCCACAAACACCAGGTTGGGGCACAGCCCCGCCAGGGACCGAATCTGGTCGGGCTCAAACAGGCCGATGGCCACAATGCCGTCCAGCTTCTCCCCTCCTGTGGGTACCACAAACTCACTGCCCCGGTTTTCCAGGGCCACTGCCGTATATCGCTTGTCCAGGCAGCGCTGGCGCACAAATCCGCTCAAATACAGGTAATAAGGGTCGTCCAACTGCTGCACCGGGGAGAGCATCTCTGCGATGCCAACCCGCAGCACGCCCTTGGGGGTGCGTCCCCGTCTGCTCTTGGTCTGGGTGTAGTTCAGCCGCCCCGCCTCCTCCAATACCTTCCGGCGTGCCTCGGGGGTGACGGAAAGCTGTGGATCACCGGACAAAATCCGGGAGATGGTGGCGGGCGAGTAGCCGGTGCGCTGTGCAATTTCTTTCAGCGTTGCCATGGGCTCCGCCCCCTTTCTATTTCGGTAAAAATTATTTTATCATTGTTCTGCCCAGTTGGCAATGACCTTTTCACAGGAATTCGTGATTTCCTCCTGCTTTTCCAGATTCTCCCCTGGCTGCTTTGTCGGTTTCACACAACAAAGATATTCCCTTTCCCACGGTGTCCCTGAAAATTGTCTGCAAACTGCCGAAAAATGTCCCTGTCACCGGTGGAAAATTTATCTCCGCTCCGCTATACTATTTTTATCACAAATTCAGGCCCCATCCCCCAGTGGCCGATTCGGAGGTGTTCGAGATGTCCAACGACGAACTGCTGTTTTTCACTTCCATGCCCCAGATACTCCCCCTCTACACGGCGCTGCGGGACCAGCTGGACCAGCTCCACCCCAACGTCACCGCCAAGGTGGGAAAAACTCAGATCTCCCTGCGCAACCGTTACGTGTTTGCCTCCGTGTCCCTGCCCTGGCGCAAGGTCAAGGGGTGGCCGGAGGAGTACCTACTGCTCTCCTATGGCCTGTCCTACCGCAAGGAGCACCCCCGCATTGCCCTGGCGGTGGAGCCCTACCCCAACCGCTGGACCCACCACGTGCTCCTCACCTGCCCGGACGACCTGGACGAGACCGTGATGGGGTGGGTGGAGGAGGCCTACCAGTTCTCCATGGAAAAGTAAGAAAAAAGCACCTGTCTGGATGCAATCCAAACAGGTGCCTTTTCTTGTGTTTACAGGTTCTCTTCCAGGAACTTCTTCATGGCAGCGGCAGCCTCTTCCTCCCGCTCCCCTTCCACCGTGATGGTGATCTCGTGGCCCTTCTTAATGGCCAGGCCCATCAGCTTCATCAGCTGAGAGGCCTTCACCGTCTTGCCCTCCTTGGTAATGGAGACGACGGTGGGCTCAAAGCTCTTGGCCACCTTGGCCAGCTGTCCGGCGGGGCGGGCGTGGATGCCCAGTTCGTCACGAATGGTATAGCTAAACTGAATCATAACCGTGTTTCCTCCTTTTTCGATCTCCGTCCGGTCTCTTACAGCAGACCGGCGTCTTTCAAAGCCTGCTCGATCTCGGGGGCAGACATGACGTTGCGCAGAGGGATAACCACGGTGCCAGCCTTCTTGGCGTCCTCAAAGTTCTTCTCGAAGGTGCGGGCGCAGAACAGCACATCGTAGTTGCGGGCGGCGGACTTGCCCTCGGACACGGGGCAGTGGCGCAGCTCGGCGGGCTTGACGTTGAACTTCTTCATGACCTTGTCGATGGCCTTCTCCATCATCAGAGAGGAGCCAGCGCCGTTGGCACAGCAGGCAAGCAGTTTCTTATTATCCAGGTTAGCCATAACAATTTCTCCTTTTCATGTTTTAAATGGAAGGTTGGAAGGAACAGGGGATGGACTCCCCTTCTGATTAATACTCGTCGTCGCTCTGGATGCCCTTGTACTCTTTGTAGGCCTCGTAGTCCTCGGTGATGAGGTAGTAGCCCTTCTTGTCCAGGCGGTACTCGATCTGGGGAATGGCCAGAAGTGCAATGACCACCACGGCCACACCGGCATAGCCCAGGTACTTCATCACCACGGTGAAGGCAGGCCACACGGTGGCCCAGTCGAACATGCCCAGGTAGCCGCCGTACTGAGCCAGGCCCACCCAGCCGGCGATGAAGGCGGAGCCGAAGACCTGAATGAGGCCGGAGATGAAGGGGATGACCAGGCAGGCCTTCAGGCCGCCCTTCTCGTTGGCCACCAGACCGATGGTGGCGTTGTCGAAGAACACAGGCACGAAGCCGCAGATGATGATGGTGGGGGAACCGGTGAAGATCAGGATGGCGATGGCCACCAGCTGGCCCACCAGACCGGCCAGGAAGCCGAAGGTCACGGCGTTGGCGTCGCCGAAGCCGTAACACACGGCGCAGTCCACACCGGGGATGGAGGAGGGCAGCAGCTTGTCAGCGATGCCCTGGAAGGAGGCGGTGAGCTCGGTGACGAAGGTGCGAACACCCAGCTGCAGGATAGCCAGGTACACGGCGAAGTTGAGGGAGGTGGTCAGGCAGTACATCACGAAGTTGTCGGTGGCCTCGAGCGCCTCGGCATTCACGAAGAAGTCCTTGCCAATGACGCCCATGATGGCGCCGAAGAAGATGGTCATGAGGATGGCGGTACACACCATGTTCTCATTGAAGATGGAGAAGAAACCGGGCATTTCCATCTCGCCCACCTTCTTGATCTCCTTCTTGCGCTTGCCGCCGTTGGTGCCAAAGAACTTATCGGCGGCCCAGTAGCCCAGGCGGATACCGAACATCTGCTGGTGGGCGATGGCAAAGCCAGCGCCGTCGCTGAGCTCCTGCATGGGCTTGACGGTGAGGTTGGAACCCACGGCCCAGTAGGCACCCAGCACCACGGACATGACGATGAGCATGGGCACGTCGGTGCTAAAGCCCAGCAGTCCGGGCAGGGCGAACATGATCAGCCAGTAGGCGGTGGCAGCCTGCTGCACCTGCACGTGGCCGGTGGTGAACAGGGTGCGGCACTTGGTGACCTTATTGAAGCGTACCAACAGGATGTTGACGATAAAGGCAATGAGCAGCAGGGTCATGGCCTGGGAAAAGCCCTTGCCAAAGGTCTCCGTCACGCCAGCGGTGACGGCGTTTTGTCCATAGTAGGGGTCGATGACGCAGGCGGTCAGGTTGAAGCGTTCCCGCAGGCCCGCCAGAATGGGGCGGAAGGTATTGGACAGTCCGCTGGAACCCACGTTCAGAATCAGCATGCCGATGATGGCCTTCAGGGTACCACCCAGGATATCATACCATTTCTTCCCCATCAAGGCATAGCCCAACAGGGTCAAAAAACCGATCATGTAGGGAGCCTGGCGCAGGATGTAGGTGGCAAAGAACTCCCATGCGGCTTTCAAGAAGTCTAAAACAATCACTTGAATTCCTCACTTTCTTCAGGTCTCACCGGAGGCGGTCAGGACGTCCCTCCGGGGAGCCGTTGTCTCTCAGAGGTCCTCATCCTCGCAGGGGTACTTCTCCTCCGCCACCAGGATATCCTCCGGGGTATTGGCCTCCATCAAAGCGCCCAGCAGAGGCTCGTTGGTGAAGATCCCCATGAGAGAGGAGATATTATCGGTGTGCTCGTCGGGGTTGCAGGAGGCCAGGGTGAAGAACAGCCGGGCCACCTTCTGCTCGCCGTCCTCGTCCACGCCGAAGTCCACATCCTCTTTCACCCGCATGAAGCCTACCGAGGTCTTGTGGACACCGGAGGCGTCCTCTTGGGAGTGGGGCATGGCCACGTAGTGCTCGAACACCACGTAGGGGCCATAGGTTTCAATGCAGGAGACGATCTGCTCATAGTAATCCGGCTCCACATAGCCCGTCTCCACCAGAGACTGGCAGCTCAGCTTTACAGCCTCTTGCCAGGAGGGGACGCTGTCCACAAACTTGTAGTGGCCCCGCTCCACAATTTTCTTTAAGACGCTTTCCATAATGATTCCCCTTTTCTCCCCTGGGCCCGCAGGCCCAGGGGGTATTGTGTGTGTCGCTTACAGGCAGGAACGGAAGGGGATGTTCTGGGGATGCTCGAAGCAATCCTCGAAGCCCCGACGGTGGTGATAGTAGATCTTGTCCTTGTCCTGGGGATAGACGTACTTGCCGCCCACCTGCCAGAAGAAGGGATGGAACTGATACTCGTTGCGGTCCTTCTTGAAGTCGTAGAGCACCTTGATCTCCTCGCAGTCGGCCTGGAAGTTGGTCCACACATCCCAGTGGATGGGGACCACCACCTTGCAGCGCAGGTTCTCGGCCATGCGCAGGATGTCGGTGGAAGTCATCTTGTCCTGCATGCCGATGGGGTTCTCGCCGAAGGAGCCGAAGGCCACGTCAATGTCGTGGTCCTTGCCGTGCTTGGCAAAGTAGATGGAGAAGTGGGAGTCGCCGGAGTGGTAGATGTTGCCGCCGGGGGTCTTGACCAGGTAGTTGACGGCCTTGTCGTCCATGTCGGTGGGGCACACGCCGGTGAGCTCCTCCCGGTCGGGACCGGTGGAATCGGTGGTGACGATG
The DNA here is from genome assembly GCF_012027765.1 of Pseudoflavonifractor sp. SW1122. Classification (NCBI taxonomy): domain Bacteria; kingdom Bacillati; phylum Bacillota; class Clostridia; order Eubacteriales; family Oscillospiraceae; genus Pseudoflavonifractor; species Pseudoflavonifractor sp. SW1122. The sequence continues at coordinate 10,119 of NZ_SJOS01000039.1, forward strand.
CAGGTGCGGTCAAAGCTGTCCAGCGCCACGATCTCAATGTCCTTAATCTTAATGGTGTCGCCGGGCTTGACGGTGATGCAGCGGTCGGCGGGCACGCCCCAGTTGATCCAGGTCTCCACAGACTTCTTGGGACCGATGAAGGGAACGGGGATCACGTTGCCCTTGTCATCGGTGGTGGTCATGCCGCTCTGGATGACGTGGGCGGCCCACTCGGCGGACATGTGGTCCTGATGATAGTGGGTGGCCAGCACCGCGTCCACCTGCTTGAAGGCGAAGGGATCGAAGACGAAGGGCACGTTGCGCAGGTTGGGCTGCATCATGCGGCCGCCGCACATATTGGCCATCTGGTGGCCGGGCTTCATCTTGCCGTCGCCGTGGGTGCGCTTGCCGTTGCCGCACCACAGGTCAATGGTGATGTTGGCGCCGCCGGGGGTCTTGAACCACACGCCGGTGCACCCCAGCCACCACATGGCCACGTTGCCGGGCTGAACCACCTCGTTCTCAATGTCCTCCACCAGCCAGGTGCCCCACTCGGGGAAGGTAGAGGTAATCCACTTATCCCGGGTCATCTCAGAAACTTTACTCATTGTACATCATCCTCCTGAAAAAAACATATAAAACTTGAAAACATTTCTTCACGACGTTGTCTCACCCACAACGTCCTTGCAGCGTCATTATGCCACACACCCTGTTCGTTTGCAAGGGCTTTTTATGTTCATTTCACATTTTATGTTCGTTTATGTTTTGTTAACGCTTGCATATGAACATATTGCCAAACACCTTTTCTTTTCAATGTCAGGTTATTTTTGGCTGTATTTTTGAAAATAGGCTACACTTTTCTAGAGTAATCCTGATACACCCCCTGCTTTTTTCGTGATATCGCCGATTTTCTCACAGGTAATTTTCAAAAAAGAAATGTTCATTTCCTATTGCAAAATGAAAGTTCATTCGCTATAATCACCCTTGAACAAAGGTGTGATCGTCTTCCTTCGGAGAACGATCATTTAAAGTCCGTTTAACAAGAAGGAGGAGGTAACATGAACGCATACAGCATTGGATTATATGAGAAGGCCATGCCCGCATCCCTGACCTGGCGGGAGAAGCTGGAATGCGCCAAGGCCTGTGGGTACGACTTTGTGGAGATCAGCATCGACGAGAAGGATGATAAGCTGGCCCGCTTGGACTGGAGCGCAGAGCAGCGCCGGGAACTGGTGGCTCTCATGGAAGAGGTGGGCATTCCCATCCGCAGCATGTGCCTGTCCGGCCACCGCAAGTACCCCCTGGGGGCGTCCGACCCCGCCGTGCAGCAGCGTAGCATGGAGATCATGGAGAAGGCCATCCAGCTGGCGGACGATCTGGGCATCCGCATCATCCAGCTGGCGGGGTACGATGTGTACTATGAGGACAGCACCCCCCAGACCAAGGCCAACTTCATTCAAAATCTGAAAACTGCCGCAGAAATGGCCGCCGTCAAGGGCATTGTCATGGGCTTTGAGACCATGGAGACGGATTTTATGAACACCACCTGGAAGTCCATGTTCTATGTCAACATGGTCAACAGCCCCTATCTGGGGGTGTACCCCGACTCGGGCAACCTCACCAACGCCGCCGTCAGCTATGGCATTAACGTGCTGGACGATTTGGAGTCTGGCCGGGACCACATTGTAGCCCTGCACCTGAAGGAGACCGTCCCCGGCAAGTTCCGGGAGATTCCCTTCCTCACTGGACACGTGGACTTCCCCGCCGTCATCGCCAAGGCTTGGGACCTGGGGGTGCGCCGCTACGTCACCGAGATGTGGGACGTGGGCAAGCCCACCTGGAAAGAGGACATCATCTTCGCCAATACCCAGATGCGGGCCCTGCTGGACCAACAGCAGTCCCGTTTAAGCTAATTTGATATCGTGTAGAGAGGAGATTTTTCAAATGAACGTGGAAAAGAAAGTCATTGGTAACCTCACTAAGTGCTATGCCACCGCCACCCTGAACTACAAGGGCCGCCCCTGCTTCCTGGTGGCCGCTGAAAAGCAGGACCCCTGCTACCTCTTCTCCGAAGACGGCCAGCAGCTGGAAAAGGTGTGGGACGGACCCGGCGGTGTGATGACCATGATTCAGGTCCCCGGCTCCGACGGGCAGTTCCTGGCCACCCGCAAGTTCTACGGCCCCAACGACGGCGCCGACGCCTCCATCATCATCGCCACCCCCAAGGGGGAAAACGACTGGGAGATTCGCACCCTGTGCCGGGCCCCCTTCGTCCACCGCTTCGGCGTTCTCAACCGGGGTGGGGTCAACTACCTCATTGTCTGCTGTCTGAAATCCGGCCACGACTACAAAAACGACTGGCGATTCCCCGGCCAGACTTACGGTGCCGTCCTCCCCGCCGATCTGTCCGGGTACAACGACGACCACCAGCTGGAGCTAACTCTGCTCCAGGACCAGATGCTGAAAAACCACGGCTTCAGCGTCTTCCAGCACGGCGGCCACGACGCCGCCCTGGTGGGCTGCGAGGAAGGCGCCTTCGTCTTCGATCCCCCCATGGTCCCCGGCGGTGAGTGGACCGTCACCAAGGTGCTGGACGTGCCCACCAGCGACGCCGTGATGCTGGACTTCGATGGGGACGGCAAAATGGAGCTGGGCGTCATCAGTGACTTCCACGGCAACTCCCTGACCATCTACCACCTCAACGAGCACGGCCACTATGTCCCCCAGTGGAAATATCCCGCTCCCGAGTCGGACACCGAGATGCTCCACGCCACCTGGGCCGACACCATTCTGGGCAAGCCCACCTGGGTAGTCGGCTGGCGCAAGGGCACCAAGGACACCGTGGCCATCACCTGGGACCAGCAGGCCGGAACCTATCACTATGAGTATCTGGACCGGAACACCGGCTGTGCCAACGCCATGCACTTCGTCAACTCCCAGGGCCAGGACGTGATTGTGGGTACCAACCGGGAGATCGACGAGATCGCCCTGTACACCGTCACGGAATAATTCCCATATGAGTGCCAAGGCACTGTTTCTGGATTTAGACGGCACCCTGCTCAACGACCAAAAGGAGATCACCCCCGGCAACCGTGCCGCCATCGAGGCGGCTCTGGCTGCGGGACATCAGGTGGTCATCACCACGGGCCGCCCCCTGGTCAGCGCCCGGGAGCAGGCCCGGCGGCTGGGCCTCACCGGGCCTGGGTGTTACCTCATCGCCTTCAACGGCGGGGTCATCTACGACCTGGGCCGCAACCAGACCATCTTCGCCCAGACCATCCCCCTGGATCTGGTAGAGCCGGTGTTCGCCCAAGCCGCCCGCCGGGGCCTCCACATCCAGACCTACGACCACCGCCGGGTGCTGGTGGAGCCCCGGTGCGACAACGACGTGGTGCGGCGCTACTGCTCCCTCATCCTCATGGAGCACGCCGTCCTCCCCCATGTGTCTGCTCTGACCCAGCCCCCCGCCAAGTTTCTGGTCATCGACTACGAAACCAAAGCCCCGCTGGAGACGTTCCGCCAGTGGGTGCTGGAGGAATACCCCCAGCAGCTGGACGCCTTTTTCTCCTGTGAGCAGTACCTGGAGATCATTCCCCGGGGATTGAGCAAGGGAAACGCCCTGGTGCAGCTGGCCCAGCGGCTGGGCATTCCTATCGAAAACACCGTGGCGGCGGGGGACGCCGCCAACGACCTGTCCATGCTCCGGGCCGCTGGAATCGGGGTGGCCATGTGCAACGGCACCGACGAGGCCAAAGCGGCCGCCGACGCCGTCACCTGCCGGGACAACAATCATGACGGGATTGCTGAAATTATTGAGAAATATCTGGTTCATCGGTGAGATTTGTGGTAGAATTAGTGGTGCTACATCCGCTGTCTCACAGGCCGTGGGATGCCCACCCACCTCTTGTCAGGTGATTTGGTGTGCAAAATGTCCCATTTGGGCGGTGAACAGGCAAAAAAGTGAATATTTAATCATAAATGGAGGGTTTATCTATGCTGGAAGAACTCAAGCAAAAGGTATATGAGGCCAATATGGAACTGCCTCGTCGGGGTCTTGTGACCTACACCTGGGGCAACGTCAGCGGCATCGACCGGGAAAAGGGTCTGTTTGTCATCAAACCCTCCGGTGTGGAGTACGACGAGCTCAAGCCGGAGGACCTGGTGGTCATGGACCTGCAAGGCAACAAGGTGGAGGGTGATCTGAACCCCTCTTCCGACACCAAGACTCACCTGGTGCTGTACAACGCCTTCCCCCAACTGGGCGGCATCGTCCACACCCACAGCCCCTACGCCGTAGGCTGGGCCCAGGCCGGCCGGGACATTCCCTGCTACGGCACCACCCACGCCGACTACTTCTATGGCCCCATCCCCTGTGCCCGTCACCTGACCCAGGAGGAGCTGGACGAGGACTACGAGATGAACACTGGCAAGCTCATTGTGGAGGAGTTCCAGGCCCGGGGCATTGACCCGGTGGCCGTCCCCGCCGTGATCTGCCACAGCCACGGCCCCTTCACTTGGGGCAAGGACGCCGCTCAGGCTGTCTATCACGCCGTGGTGCTGGAAGAGGTGGCCAAGATGGCCATGTTCACCCGTCAGGTGGACCCCAGCGCTGCCCCGGCTCCCCAGCGCATTCAGGACAAGCACTACATGCGCAAACACGGCCCCAACGCCTACTACGGCCAGGGCAAACACTAAGGCTGACCACCAGCCAACACCAAGAAGGAGGAAGTTTGCATGACTTCTGCGGAAGAAAAATCCCTAAAGCTCACCGCCGTCTCCGTGCGGGAGGGCGTGCTCACCGGCACCCACGCCGCCAAGGCTGGACATCCCGGCGGCTCCCTGTCCGCCGCCGACCTGTTCACCTATCTCTATTTTAAAGAGATGCGCATCGACCCCGCCAACCCCCGTTGGGAGGATCGGGACCGTTTTGTCCTCTCCAAGGGCCACACCGCCCCCGGCCTGTATGCCGCTCTGGCCAACCGGGGCTACTTCCCCGTGGAGGACCTGCTCACTCTGCGCCACATCGGCAGCCACCTCCAGGGCCACCCCAACATGAACCTGACCCCCGGCATTGATATGTCCACCGGCTCTCTGGGCCAGGGCCTGTCCGCCGCCGCTGGCATGGCCAAGGGCGCCAAGTTCCTGAACAAGGACATCAACGTCTACAGCCTGCTGGGCGACGGCGAGCTGGCCGAGGGCCAGATCTGGGAGGCCACCATGTTTGCCGCCCACTACAAGCTGGACAACCTGTGCATCATCGTGGACATCAACGGCCTGCAGATTGACGGCCGCACCTGCGACGTGATGAACACCGAGCCTGTGGACGCCAAGTTCGCCGCCTTCGGCTGCAACGTAGTGAAGATCAATGGCCATGACTTCCAGGAGATGGAGACCGCCTTTGCCAAGTTCCACGCCAACCACGGCACCGGAAAGCCCACCGCCATCCTCATGACCACCACCAAGGGTAAGGGTGTGTCCTACATGGAGGATCAGGCCGGCTGGCACGGCAAGGCTCCCAACGATGAGGAGTACGCACAGGGTATGGCAGAACTGGCAGCCGCTCGGGCTGCCCTGGAGGTGTAATCATGGCAGAAGGAAAGAAAGTTGCAACCCGTGACAGCTACGGCAACGCTCTGAAGGAGCTGGGCGAGACCCACGCCAATCTGGTGGTGCTGGACGCCGACCTGGCCGGAGCCACCAAGACCGCGATCTTCAAGAAGGCGTTCCCCGAGCGCCACTTCGACTGCGGCATCGCCGAGGCCAACATGGTCAACGTGGCCGCGGGTCTGTCCACCATGGGCTTTGTGCCCTTTGCCGCCACCTTCGCCATGTTCGCCGCCGGGCGGGCCTACGAGCAGGTGCGCAACACCGTGGGCTATCCCCACCTGAACGTGAAGATCGGCGCCACCCACGGCGGTATCTCCGTGGGCGAGGACGGCGCTTCCCACCAGTGCTGCGAGGACTTCGCTCTCATGCGCACCATCCCCGGCATGACCGTCATGTGCCCCTCCGACGACGTGGAGGCCCGCAAGATGGTGAAGGCCGCCTATGAGATGGAGGGCCCCGTGTACATGCGCTTCGGCCGTGCCGCCACCCCTGTGTTCCACGACGAGGACTATGACTTCCAGATCGGCAAGGGCGAGGTGATTCAGGACGGCACCGACGTGGCCATCATCGCCACCGGCATCATGGTGCCCGAGGCCATCGAGGCTGGCAAGGCTCTGGCCGAGGCCGGCATTTCCGCCCGGGTCATCAACATGGCCACCATCAAGCCCCTGGACGAGGAGCTGGTGCTGAAGGCCGCAAAGGACTGCGGCAAGATCGTCACCGTGGAGGAGCACTCCATCATCGGCGGTCTGGGCGAGGCCGTGTGCGGCCTGCTGGCCGAGCAGTGCCCCACCCCCGTGCGCCGCATCGGCGTCAACGACGAGTTCGGTCACTCCGGCCCCGCCGCCGCCCTGCTCCAGCAGTTCGGTCTGTGCGCCGACCACATTGTCGAGGTGACCAACTCCCTGGTGTCCCAGGGCTAATTTCAAGGAGGCGGCCCATGGTACTTGTTTGTCCCTCGGTGCTCTCCGCAGACTTCACCTGCCTGGGAGAGGACTGCGCCCGGGTGCTGAACGCCGGGGCAGATATGATCCACTTTGACGTCATGGACGGCCACTTTGTGGACAACCTCAGCTTCGGTCTGCCCGTTTTGGAGACCCTGCACCACGCCCTGCCCCAGGCCGTAATGGATGTGCACCTGATGATCTCCCATCCCCTGCGCTTTGTCCACCGCTTTGCAGAGGCGGGGGCGGACTACATCACCGTCCATGTGGAGACCACCGACGACCTGTCCGCCACCTTGGCCGCCATCCACGGCTGTGGCTGCAAACGAGGCATGGCCCTCAACCCGGACACCCCGGTGGAGGCGGTGTTCCCCTACCTGGACCAGTTGGAGCTGGTGCTGGTGATGGGGGTCGTGCCCGGTCACGGCGGACAGCCCTTTGACCCCAGAGCCCTGGATAAGCTCCGGGCCCTGCGGGCCGAGTGCGCCCGTCGAGGGGTCTCCCCCATTCTCTCGGTGGACGGCGGCGTCAAGCCCGGCACCACCGCCCCCCAGTGCACGGAGGCCGGTGCCACCGCCTTGGTGGCAGGCAGCGCCGTATTCGGCGCCAAGGACGCCTCCGCCGCCGTTCGGCAGTTGAAAGGCTAACGGGTGAGAGGATGGGGCCATCTCTCACACATTGGAGGCACGCTATGCAAAGCCAGAGTTCCATGTTTCAAGCCAGCTTTGTCTATACCGATGAGATTCTCTCGGATTTCGAGAAGCTATACCATCTCAAAGGTTCCCTCTCCCCGGTGGCACGAATCATCTGCGGGGTGCTGGGTGTGGCGGGTGCCATCTACTTTGGCTTTCAGCTGTACCGCCACGGGTTCCAAATTGCCACGGCTGGCTATCTCATCGTCTGTTCCCTGATGATTTTGGTGGCGGTGTCCAGCCGTCGGCGCAGCGGTGCAGACGACACCTTGAAAAAGTACCGCAAATACTACGAGAACCACCGGGCCACCTTTCGCATGGATGCCGATGGGGTGGACATGAAGCTGGAGGGCCAGAAAAATCACGCCCACAGCAAGTTCCGCCAGATTTACGGTCTGTTTGAAACGGAACGCTGCTTCTACTTCGTCATCAAGGGCAAGGCCTACTACATTCTTCTACATTCTTCCCAAAAAGGCCCTGTCCCAGGAAGACGCAGACGCTCTGCGCACCTATATGCAGCAGCAGTGCAAAAAGAAGTTCCAATTCTATGCCCTGTAAGCCGCATGCCTCTTGGATAGCCTGGTGATACTATGATTCAAGCCGTCATTTTTGACATTGACAACACGCTATACGACTATGACGCCGCCCACGCCGTGGCCTTTCAGGCCCTGACGGAGTACGCCCAGCACACGCTGGGGGTGGACCCGGAGACCTTTGAGGCCCTGCATCAACGGGCCAATCAGCTGCTCCAGGCCCGCACCGGCGGCGACTGCGCCGCCATCCACAACCGTCTGCTCCGGTATCAGATTTTATTGGAGGAGTTGGGCAAGCCCATCCTCCACGCCCCTGTCATGGAGCGTCTGTACTGGAACACCCTCATTGACGCCGCCGTGCCCAGTCCCGGTGCACGGGACTGTCTGGAGCAGCTGCGCCAGGCGGGCCTCCGCCTGGGGGTGGGCACGGACATGACCGCCGACTGGCAATACGCCAAGCTGGAGCGGCTGAACCTGTTGCCCCTGCTGGACTTTGTGGTCACCAGTGAGGAGGTCACCCAGGAAAAGCCCGGCCCCCGCTTCTTCCAGCTCTGCCGGGAGAAGGCAGGCTGTCCGGCCTCCGCCTGTGTCTTTGTGGGGGACAACCGAAGCAAGGACGTGGGAGGCGCCAAACGGGCCGGGATGCGCCCGGTATGGTACCGCCCTCACAGCGGACCAGATGCCCCCCTCCTGGTGGACAGCGTACTGGAGGTACGCAGGCTGGACCACCTGTCGGACTACCTGCTGTCGTTGCTGGGGGCCAACCACGAGAAAGAGGATGTATCATGAAACGCGATCGTCAGTCGGTCAATGACCGCCACACCCGGATTCTCTCCCTGCTGCGGGAGCGCAGAGAGATTAAGGTGGAGGAGCTGTCCCAAATTTTCGACGTCTCCCCCATGACCATTCGCCGGGATTTACAGCACCTGGAGGACCAGGGCCTGATCAGCCGTTTTTACGGCGGCGCTGTGGCGGAGCAGCCCGTCTCCCCCGCCGGAGATGCCGACCAGGTGAAGCTGTACCGGGATCTCATCAGCCAGTATGCCGCCAATCTGGTGGCAGAAAACGATCAGATCTTCATCAACGGCAGCCGCACCGCCTTGGGGCTGCTGGACTTCCTGGAGGGGAAAAATGTACGGGTGTTCACCAACAACGGCCTGGTGTGCGCTCGGAAATATCCCTCCAACCTGCGCATTACCCTGTCCGGCGGAGAAGTGCGGGGCCAGAACGCCATTCTCACCGGGGACTGCACCATGCGCAACCTGCTCATGGTCCACGCCCGGAAGGCGTTCATTGGCTGCACGGGCATCTCCCCCAACGGTGAGCTGCTGTGCGGCATCCCCACGGAGTTGGGCATCAATGAGACCATGCTCAGCCACTCCGACCGCTACTTCATCCTGGCCGACCACACCAAGGTGGGCGTCATTGGCACCTATGCCAGCCTGCACTTGGAGAAAATGGGGACCGTCATCACTGATGAATTGGCCCCTGCCGCCGTGGTGGAACAGCTGCGGTATATTGGCATGGAGGTCATTCAGGTGACGAAGGGTCACTCAGGTGAAAAATAAAGGTCATAAAGGACGAAGCAGAACAGATTCTGCTTCGTCTTTTTAGCTTTTTTGAGACTATATCGCCTCATCGGCGATTATGGGCTTCCCACTCCACATGTAGCTTCCTTTCAATGGAATCTCCGCCTTTGGCAATGCGGTCCAAATACGCTGAGAGATTTCTCAAACTTTCCATGAGCTTATCCACTTTGTCAGGGTTACTCTGTATCTCTTGGTGCAAAGCTAAATAGAATCTGACAAGGGGTGCATACCACACTAAGTTTTCTCGATTCTGCAACGCTGTGCAAAACTCCCTATAGCGCATCAATACTCCCCCGCTCCCCCCTTGAAATTCACGCCCAATATCCCGTTGTAGTACATAATATATCCCCAACTGACTGAACGCTACCGTTGCCATGTTGATCTGTGCCAGAAGATCCGTATCATCCGAGCTTGATAGTTCCATAAAAGGAACAGCGCTACGTACATGTTCCATGCAGTAGAAAAGATGAGCCGTTAAATAGCATGAAGAAATCAGATAACACCCTTTCCCTGCATACCATTCATCAGGCTGATTGGGTAACTCATCCTCGCCATGAATTTCACAAATACTCTGTAGCGAGTTTTGCGCCTCAATTAGCTCGTGTAATCGGAAATAATTCTCCGATACCGCAAAGCGCAGCGGATCAATATATTCTTTGCGAAGCTGCGCCATGGTTGTCTTTTTATATTGTCGTTTTTCTTTTCTGGCAATGATGAACTGCGTTATGATCACCGTCACAATGGATATGATACCCGAAAGAATGATAGACTCCAAATCACACACCTTCCTTCTCCCATCCACAGGGATAATAGACAACTACCCGCCCACATTCATTGTAATTTATAAGTCCAATATCCTCTGGTGCTAAGACTTTTCAGGATGTTCCTATCTTATCTCATCCTACCACATCTTCCCACATTCATCAATTCATTTCAAAGCCTCCAATTTACACATTTTCTTGTTTCCCCCTTCCCCAGCCATAGGGACACGCCGCCCATGCATACACTTCCCCATGGAGGTGGTGACCATGTGGACGGCATGGCTCTTGTTAATGCTCAACGGACTCTTTTTCACCCTGCGGCTGGCCAACAACACTGGGTCCTTCCCCCGGGCCCTGACCCGGGAAGAGGAACAGGACTGCTTAACACGCATGGCCCAGGGGGACAGCGACGCCCGGGACAAACTCATTGAGCACAATTTGAGGCTTGTGGCTCATATCGTGAAGAAGAGGTACTACAAAGGACGAATCCGTCTCTCTTAAAATTGACTGAAGCAGTTTGCCCCAGCCGTAGAAAAACATCTAGATAAATTCTTGTATTGTCGCTCTCTTCTCTCACAACGATGTGGTCAAGAATCGCAGCTACAACATCAGAACTAATGCCATTTGTGAAATTGAGTTCTTCCCATAATGCCTTTTCCAGCAGATTAGGATCAAGAAGGTTTTCTCCTGCCTGCTGTTCCTGTTGTCTCAGCGCAGCCAGTTGATCCTCCAGTTCAGAAATCTGACTGTTAAATCTCTGGTTTCGCTCCTTAAATTCCTGGAGAGTAACAGCATTTGCTATACTTAGTTCCAGCAATTTGTCTTTCTTATCTTCTATTTGTTTGATTTGACCTTCGAGCCTCCCAATGGCGACCGAATGGTCTTTTTTTTGTGTTGTCTCAATAACACTATTTAGGACAAGACGTACAATCTCGTCCTTATTTCCAACCAGCTTCTCAAATAAATCAGCCAAAATTCTGTCAATTTCATAAGTGCGAATCCCCGGTAGGGCGCAAGCTTTCTTTCCTTGTTGGCGATAAATCCGGCATTTCCAGAATTCTGTTTTTCCAGCGGCGGTTTTGAAGTACTGTCTCTGAAAGTGTGTCCCATGGGTGCCGCAAACAATCTTACCGCTATAAGCATAACGGTTGTGATAGCTTGTAGCCTTTCCCTTAACCTCTCGACTGCGCTGTTTGAATATCTCATTTGCCCTGTCCCACAATTCTTCTGATACTATTGCTGGGATATTAGGGTCTGGATACATAACCCATTCACTCTCATCCAAAAAGATTGTTTTCTTTGAACGGTAATCTAGCTTCTGCGTTTTGTTCCCACAATACCACCCTTTATACTTGGGATTTGTGAGTATATGCTTGATGGTTGCGGTATTAAAGTCATTCCCAAGCAAGCTGGTATGACCTCTTCGGGTCAGTTCCTGGGAGAGTTTGCGAATGCCATACTTTCCCGTGGCATAAAGTTCAAAAATCAATCGAACTGCTTCAGCTTGCTCTGGGATAATGGTTAATTTACAGTCCTTCTTGTCATAGCCCCACAGTCGGTTATTACCCAGCACATGACCGTTCTTGATAGACTGCCGAAAACCGAACTTCAGGCGTTCAGACAGCTTCCGCACCTCATCCTGGGCCACGCCTGCCATGACCACCAAACGAAACTCGCTGTCGGTGTCCAGAGTATTGATGTTGTCGTTCTGAAAGAGAACACCCACGTTTGCATCCAGTAGCTCCTGAGTATACTGGATGCTGTCTAGAGTGCTTCTGGAAAACCGGGAAATCTCTTTGGTGATAATGAAGTCAAACAGACCCCTGTGGGCATCGTCAATCATACGTAGGAAGTTCTCCCGCTTGTAGGTGCTGGTACCCGAGATACCTTCGTCCACATAGCCTTGCACAAAAGTCCAGTTGGGGTTCTTCTGAATGAATTCCGTATAGTATTGAACCTGGTTCTCCAGGCTCCCTTGTTGCTCCACTTTTTCCGTGGATACACGTGCATAATATGTAACTCGCAGTGAAAGATCATAGATGGACCTGCCCATCCGCAACTGTTCTCGCAGCTTCCTAATGGTCATCATGCTGATCAACCTCCATCACTTCATTGGGGGTATCTCTAGCATACTGAGTGAAGCTTCTTCTGTCAAAAAATTGAGAGCAACATGCTGCACGATAGTGTTCTTCGGACAGCAGCTTTCGCTGCCGTAAACGCATCAACAGCGCAAGACCTACATCTCGCTCAACCTCATTCATCCTGATCCCCCCCTTTGAAGAAAGTTATTCGTAACTGCGAGTGTGTATGCATATTACCAAACCCACATGAACCATCACATATCATTCACACGGATTCGATAATATACGCCAAGTATGACATGACTGGCCACCGTTGGCTCGGTGTCATAGCTCCGCAAGCATCGGCCCTGTTGCCGGGTGCTGCCGGGCTCCCCCCTATCTTCGGGAGGCCGTGAGGAAGTATCATTATCCCCCATACAGTCGTTGCGCCCGGAGTGCCCTCTCCGGGTCTCAGGTTGACGTTGATCGCTAGGAGCTGCTCTCGCTGCTCCGTTACGGCGGCGATCCTGATTCGCTCGTGCATGAGTTATGTACCAGTCATGCCTGTATTCCATTTTCAAGGTACACGAGTGTTTCTCAACACTTCCTCCAACAAGTCAAGTAGAGTGGCTTGCTGGAGGAAGTGCCCAGGTGGCAGAGCCTGACCTGGGTTTCCTTAGAGTTCGTAGAAGACAATATACGCTATCACAATAGCTACGATTATTAGGGTCAAAGCAGCTGTACCTATGCAGATTAACGCCTCTTCATAGTTCCGCTTGATATAAACACAGCGGTCATCCATGTGTAGCCTATGCTTTTTCAAATCTTTCCTTAGTGCACGTTCCAGTGCGACATACATCTCCAGTTTGTACTCGTCTCTGAAACGATCTAGCTCTGGGTAGCTTTCACTTTTCAAAAAGAAATAGCTATCTCCCTCCCGTGCATGACGCTCGGCATCCGCCAGAACTCTAGCACGCAAATCGGGCAGCAATGTCTGTATATGTTCTTTTTTCTGCTGCTCCAATGCCTCTTTGGCAATCTTTGCATAATTATTTTTTTCACTGTTCATCTTGACGTTCCTCATATGTATAGATTCCTAATAGGGCCATACCAAATACTCCAGTTAGCACTAGACCTACCCAATAATTGAAGACAACCATATAAAGCAGAGAAGCCCCGAAGCAAACTTTGATTAACGTGACCAATAACAGCGGCCCAAAGAAGGTACGACGACGGAAGTAAACCGTTCCATCGAGCAAGTACAGATTACGCCGCCTTAACTCCTTTTGAGTGGCCCTATAGAGGGTGCGGAACGCTTTTTCACCATAT
>NZ_SJOS01000004.1:0-95698 GCF_012027765.1 Pseudoflavonifractor sp. SW1122
CTCCCACATTCTCACCAATTTCCCCTCCACCTCCACCCCCACCGACCACATCCGTCACTTGCAGGGGCTGGGACAGCTGCCTGTCACTGGTATTCTGGACCGCCCCACTTGGAGTTTGCTGGTTCGGCTGTACCATGCCTTAGTGGTTCGAAACGCCCTGGCCGCCCTGTGAGCCTCCAGGTTTCCCTTGTAAGCCTGGGCCTTTTTCGGTATAATATAGAAGTGGCCCATGGGGCCACCTTATCCCAGGAAAGGCAGGAACAAGACCATGGCTCGTTTTGGATTCATCCACAGCAAGTTGGACACCAAATTGCTCATTCTCTATATTCTCACCCGTGTGGCGGGCCCCATTGACTTCGCCACCCTCACCGATCTGGTGATGTGCGACGACGGCGTGGACTACTTTGAATTTGCTGAGGCCCTGTCGGAGCTTCTGGAGAGCGGACACCTGGTGCGTGAGGGGGACTACTACTCCCCCACCGACAAGGGCCGCCGTAACTGCGCCGACGGCGAGAGCAGCCTCTCCCCGGTCATTCGCAAGCGCTGCGACCAGCGCCTGGCCCCCTTCAACGCCGCTTTGAAGCGGAAGGCCCAGGTGCGCAGCCGGGTGGACCCCTCCCCCGACGGCACCTTCTACACCGTGCGTCTGATGCTGGACGACGACCGGGACAACCTCTTTACCCTCTCACTGCTCACCGCTACCCGGGAGGAGGGAGAGGACATCGCCCAGCGCTTCACCCAACACCCCGACCGCATCTATAACGGTGTGCTGGGTATCCTACTGTCCGACCCAGAAAAGAGAGGTGAAACCCATTGACCATCCTGGGCTATCCCATTCAGGCACTGTTTCTCTACTTTATCTTTTACTCATTTCTAGGATGGTTGATGGAGACCTGCTACTGTTCCATTCTGGAGCACCGTCTGGTGGACCGGGGCTTTCTCTACGGCCCCATTTGCCCCATCTACGGCGCCGGCGTTCTGTTAATGGTCCTCTTTTTCACCCCGCTGAAGCACAACCTGTTTGTGTTCTATCTCACCGCTGTGGTGGTGATGACCTCGTGGGAGTACTTCGTGGCGTGGCTTCTGGAAACCACCACCCACGTGCGCTACTGGGACTACTCCCGGTTCCGCTTCAACATCAAGGGCCGGGTATGCCTGTGGGTGGCCCTGGTGTGGGGCGCGCTGTCCTATGTGGTGATCTTCTGGATTCACCCCGCCGTGGACGGCATCTACCAGACCATCCCCGGCTGGCTGGTGAACACCCTGTGCGTGGTCTTACTGGTCATTCTGCTGGTGGACGCCACCCTCACCATCCGACACCTGGCTTTGGTGTCTCAGCTGGTGGTGAAGCTGGCCGCCGCCCGGGACGAGGCACAGGTCCAGTTCTCTCTGGGCAAGGCCGAGCTGGGTCAAATTCTGGAAAACCAGTCCGCCGCCCTGCGCAGCAACTACAGCCAGCAAGTGGCCCGGTTGGAACGGTATTCCCGCTCCTTCCGCCGCAAATACTCCAACATGCGTCTGACCAGCCGCTATGCCAGCCTCACCGATGATCTCCGGGCATCGGCTGCCGCCGCCCGCAAGGAGATTCTGAAAAAGCGGGAGAATCGCAAGAAGAAACAATAATCTCAGCAACAGAAAAGCAGGCCGCCAAAAAAGGCGGCCTGCTTGTTCTATTTATTCAAACACCAGGGTGCCGAAATCGCCTCGGCGGTGGAAATCCGGCTTGTCACTGGTCACCGGGGACCAGGCCAGATAGTGGGGATGCTCGGTCTCATCGCCGCACTTGTAGACGTTGGCACAGCAAGTGCCGGAATAGGTAAAGCCGGGGAAGTAGCGGCCCAAAAACTCGGCAGGGATGCGGAAGGTGATGCCCCAGGTGTTCTCCTCCTGCCAGCTCTGGGGGCAGAACAGCTCGTCCATCTTCTTGACGATCTGGCGCACCCGGGTGGGGCGCGTGCCGCCAAAGCCCAGGTTCAGGGACTTGAGGGGGTTCCACTCAAAGTTGAAGTACCGGGTGTCCTCCTCCACGGGGGCAAAGAAAAATTCCAGGCAGCTGTCGTTGCACACCTGGTCTAAGGTCCCGGTGAGGGTGGCACGGATGGGGTTCTCCTGGGCCTCCAGGCGCACGTACAGGTTCTCTCCGTCGTGGCACAGCTGCATCCAGGCCTTCACTCCGGCAGGCTCCAGCCAGCCCGTCTCCTTCAGCTCTGCACGGGGAATGTTATCCCAATGAGCCCCATCTCCCCGGAGCACACGGTAGGTCTCTTTCATAGATTTGTCAACTCCAGTCTTGTTCTCAGTCATCAAAGGCTCCGTTGGCCTCCATGTAATAGCAAATAATATCCACAAATTCGCCTGTGGTGGGCTTGACACGGATGGGGAATCCCGCCATCTCTCTCAGTCGCTCCTGGTCGCCTTTGTTCCACTGGTGGTCCCGAATGAGCCGCAGATTCCGTTCCACCGTCGCCGGGGTGGCCTGGTCAAAGTGGGCGGCCACAGCCGGATACAGTCCCTTGGTGATGCGGCGCAGCAACTCCGGCTCCGTGTGGGCCAACTCCACCGCACACACCAGCTGTCGCAGGGACAAAGACTCGCCAATCAATCCCATGGAGCGCAGGACCTCTCGAATCGCCCGTTGTTGATTCAATGTCATCCCGCCTTCCCTCGTTTTTCTCAGGTCTATTTTACTATAACTCCCAGAAAAACGAAAGAAATTTCATTCTGATTTTTCGACGTGATTCGACACCCCAATTTAGCCCTTCACCAAGGCCACAATGCGGGAGGTACCCAGCCGGGCAGCCCCCAGGTCCAGGAAGGTCTGGGCATCTTCCAGGGATGTAATCCCTCCGGCAGCTTTCACCTGCACCTGTGCTCCCACATGGGCACGCAGCAGGGCCACGTCTTCCGCCGTGGCGCCCCCAGAAGAAAATCCGGTGGAGGTCTTGATAAAGTCCGCCCCACTCTCGGTCACCAGCTCACACAGCTTCACTTTCTCCTCTTGGGTCAGCTGGCAGGTCTCCACGATCACCTTGAGGATATGCTCCCCACAGGCCTCCTTCACCGCCCGCAGCTCCGCCAACACGTCCGACCAGCGGCCATCCTTCACCCAGCCCAGATTGACCACTAGGTCAATCTCCCTGGCTCCGTTAGCCATGGCGTCCTGAGCCTCAAACACCTTCACCGCTGTGGTGGAGTAGCCATTGGGAAACCCGATGACGGTACACACCGGAAGTTTTCCCGCCAAATACTCGCTGGCCTGTTTGACATAGCTGGGCGGGATGCACACCGAGGCGCAGCCATAGGCCACCCCGTCGTCGCAAATCTGGCGAATCTCCTCCCAGGTGGCGGTGGGGCGCAGCAGGGTGTGGTCCACCGACGCCAAGATGCGCCGTTCGTCCAATTCTCTCACCTCCCCCATGGTTTTATCTCTTCCCCATCATACCCTCCCTTCTGCCCCATTGCAAGAGGTTTTCCCTTTCTGCTTAACCATTGGTTGAATTTACTCAAGATTTTCTCCATTGCACTCAACCGCCATTTTTCCTATAATACAACCATCAAGCGAATGGAGGGATTTTAATGAACCAGCCTTTGAGTGCCACCATCACCCGCCTGCGCAAAGAACGGGGCCTGACCCAGGAGCAGCTGGGCCAGCTGGTGGGTGTATCCGCCCAGGCGGTGAGTAAATGGGAAAAGGGCGGTGCCCCGGATGTGGAGCTGCTGCCGGTGCTGGCCGACCGTCTGGGGGTGAGCATAGACACCCTATTTGGCCGGGCAGACCCATCCACCGCCGATATGACCACCCAGTTTCAGCAGTGGCTGCTGTCCATCCCCTCAAAGGAACGGTTTTCTGCCTTATTTGAACTCTTGGCCGCTACTTCTACCTGCCTGGGCAGTGATCTGATGAGCTCTGGCATTCTCCCCCCTATGTCCCTGGGTGATACCTGCTATATGGATAACATCATCCCGAACGCCACTTCCCGCACCTGGCTGCGAGCCTATGTCCATGCAGAGGAGGGACTGCTTTTGGGGGTACTGGCCAAGGATTTCCCGCTCTACCTATTGATGCCGGAGCCATCCGAAGGGTATCAAAACAACCTTCCCTCCCCGGAAGAATGCCGAAAGCTCTTCTCTGCTCTGGCACTTCCTGGCGCCATGGAAATACTCCTTTTCCTCTACAGACGAGAAGAGGGCTTTTACCACCCCTCTGCCATTGCGAAACACACAGGCCTACCATTGGACGATGTGCTGTCCGCTCTTCCTCAAATGGCAGAGTGTGAGTTACTCAAGAAAAAGGATTTGGAGCTGGAGGATGGCCCCACCCAGGTCTATACTCTCCACGACAACTATGCCTTTGTCCCCTTTCTATTCTTCGCACGGTGGCTGACGCAACCGGAAGACGCCCATGTGTTTGCCTGTGACATCCGCAAACGCCCCATTCTCGCACCACCCCCTGAGAAAAAGGAGAACCAATCATGAAACAACAACTTGACCGCACCCTCTACACCCGTGCCATGTTCCGGGGTAATCGGCTTTGCTTTGTCATCGCCACAGCGCTCATCTGCCTGGGCTCTTTTTGGAATCTGATCGTCTCCTATCTCCTGGGCCACATCCTGGATATTATGACCACCGGAGATCTGCAAGAGCTTCTCAATACCCTCTGGTTCTGTCTGGGCCTGACCGCCGTGATTCTGATCAGCGAACTCATCATGTATCGCTTTAAGGGACGATTTATCCACCGCGCCCTGGCCCAGTACAAGGACCTGGCCTTTGCTCAGCTGTCCCAGAAGAGCATCCGGGCCTTCGCCCAGGAAAACACCGGGCGGTACCTCTCCGCCCTCACCAACGACACCAACTCCATCGAAGAAAATTACCTCAACCAGTTCTTCCTGCTCCTCTCCCAGATTCTCATGTTCCTAGGTTCTCTCCTCATGATGCTGTGGTACAGCTGGAAGCTGGCCCTGGCCGCCATCCTGCTCAGCCTGGTCCCCATCGCCGCCACCTTGGCCACCGGTGGAAGGCTGGCCGCCCGGGAAAAGCAGGTCAGTGAGCAAAACGAGGGCTATGTTGCCATGCTCAAAGACCTGCTCAGCGGCTTTCCTGTCATCAAAAGCTTCAAAGCAGAGGGACAGGTCCTCTCCCGCTTTACCCAAACCAATGCCAGCCTGGAGCACACCAAGGAGGGCCGCCGCTGGTATGCCAGCTTCATCTCCATTCTGGGCAGCTGTCTGGGCTTCCTGGTCCAGTTCGGCATCTTCCTCTTCGGTGCCTATCTGGCCATCCGAGGGGAGATCACCCCGGGCACCGTGCTTATCATGGTCAACCTGTGCGGCCTGCTTCTCAATCCCATCCAGACGGTGCCCCAGTACTGGGCCGCCCGCAAAGCCGCCCTGGCCCTCATGGACAAGCTGGCAGAGCTCACCGCTCAGAACCAGCAGGAGAGCGGCGTATCCATCCCCGCCACGCTGAGCCAGGCCATCACCCTGGACCACGTGTCCTTCGGCTACGAGCCGGACAAGCCCATTCTGCAAGACTTCACCGCCCAGTTCCAGGCCGGGAAGACCTACGCCATCGTGGGCGGCTCCGGCTCCGGCAAGTCCACCCTGCTCCACCTTCTCATGGGGGCCAGCGGGGCCTATACCGGCTCCATCGCCATCGACGGCACCGAGCTGCGGGAGGTGGATGCCCACAGCCTCTATGACCTGATGAGCCTTATGGGGCAGGATGTGTTCCTCTTTGACGACACCATCCGCAACAACCTCACCATGTTCCGCTCCTTCCCCCCAGAGGAGGTGGCGGATGCGGTGAAGCGGTCCGGGCTGTCCCAGCTAATTCAAAATCGAGGCGAGGACTACCGCTGCGGGGAAAACGGCGTGAACCTGTCCGGCGGCGAGGGCCAGCGCATCTCCATTGCCCGGTGCCTGCTGCGCCGCACCCCGGTGCTGCTGCTGGATGAGGCCACCGCCGCCCTGGACAACGCCACCGCTGCCGCGGTCACCCAGTCCATTCTGGACTTGACGGGTACCACCCGCATTGTGGTCACCCACCGCCTGGAGCCCCAGCTCATGGTTCAGTACGACGAAATTCTGGTCCTCCGGGACGGACGCATTCAGGAGCAAGGCTCCTTCTCCGATCTCATGGAGCGAAAGGGATATTTTTACTCCCTGTTCACCCTGGCACAGCCTACCTAACGAAAACGGCCTGACGGATACCGTCAGGCCGTTTTTTATCGTTCCAGCAGTCTGGCCACCCAGGTGCGGTGGACCACCATGGCGCTTTTGGGGCAGAACTCCTGGCAGCAGAAGCAGCGGATGCACTTGTCCCGATGGACCACCGCCTTCCCCTTCTCGATAGTGATGGTCTTGGCCGGGCAGATGTTAGCGCACACGCCACAGCCCACACAGTGCTGCTTCACCACCTTGGGCTTCTGGCTGAACACCTTGGCCATCACCGCGCCCCGCAGCCGCTTGGACAGGTGCTTCCCGTCCCCCTCAAAGAGGTGGCCGTTGCCCGTCTCAATGCGCTGGAAGTCTGGGACCACAAAGTCCTCTACGTTGCCCTGGACGGTCAGCTCCTCCACGGTGGGAGGAATGAGCCCCCGCTCCAGCGCCGCCTCCAGGGTGGGCACCTCCTCCCGGCGCAGGCCCAACAGCTGGGCGCACACCAGGTCCGCCTTGTGAGGGCTCTCAGAGGCCGCCAGAAGGCCCACATGGCGCGGAGTACCTCCGGTAGGCCCATTACCCTCCATGCATGTCACGGCGTCCACTATGGTCAAGCGAGGCTTAAAATACTCGTCCAGGTCCACGATCATCCGGGCGAAGTCCCGAGGGTCAGGAAACCGGAAGTGATACTCCGGCTTCATGGCGCCGGGGATGGACCCAAACATGTTCTTGGCTCCACAGGTCATGGCCATCATGCCGTGGGTCTTCAGCTTGCAGAAATTGATGATGGCATCCGCCTTTGAAAGGTAGGCGGTATAGGTGAACTGGCGGCACACCTTGCCCTCCGGGTACTCCCCCTGGGCATGGCTGAAATCCCAGTTCAGACGGCCTCCCGCCTGCTCCACCTGCTCCATCCCGGTGGCCTGGTATACCCGCTTGACATAGGCGGCGTTGTACAGCCCGCCGGGGCTGTCCCCCACCACCACGTCTGCTCCACGTTCGGAGAGCATGCGCACCAGGGCACACAGCAACGACGGGTGGGTGGTGGCCGCCCGTTCCGGCTTGAGAAAGGTCACCAGGTTGGCCTTGATGGCGATTCTCATCCCCGGCTTGACCCAAGACAGGCCACCCAGGGGCTCCAGCACCCGTGTCAGGGCGGACTCCACCTCCCCCTGGGAATAGTCCTTGCAGGGGGTGAGCACCACATCCGGTTTCATACGATTCCTCCTTTGGACAAAAAACTCCCCCGGCCGATACAGCCGGGGGAGTTGGTACAGCGATTTGAGAAACTTAGGCTTCCTCGGACTCCTCGGTCTCCTCCACGTCGTTGCCCTCCAGCAGAGCACGGATGGACAGGGACACCTTCTTGTTCTCCTCGTCGATGGCGATGATCTTGGCGTCCACCATCTGGCCCTCAGTCAGCTCGTCGCCGGGCTTCTCCACACGGTGATCGGCGATCTGAGAGATGTGGATCAGGCCGTCCACGCCGGGAACGATCTCGGCGAAGGCGCCGAAGGTCATCAGCTTGACGATGCGCACGTTGGCCACATCGCCCACGGAGTACTTGCTGGTGAACACAGTCCAGGGCTCCTGGCTGCGGTCCTTCATGCCCAGAGAGATCTTCTTCTTCTCGGGGTCGAAGCCGATGACGTACACGTCCACCTCGTCGCCCACGGAGACAACCTCAGCGGGGTTCTTGATGCGGGACCAGGACAGCTCGGAGACGTGGACCATGCCGTCCACACCGCCGATGTCCACGAAGGCGCCGTAAGAGGTCAGGCTCTTCACGGTGCCGGTGTAGTGCTTGCCCACCTCGATGTTATTCCAGATCTCGGCGGCGGCAGCGGCACGGGCCTCAGCGGCCACGGCACGGATGGAGCCCACCACGCGGCGGCGAGCACGGTTGACCTCAGTGATGCGCAGCTGCACGCGGGTCTTCACCATGCCGGACAGGTCAGCACCACGGGGCTGGCCGGACTGAGAGGCGGGGATGAACACGCGGATGCCCTTGACGTTGGCCACCAGGCCGCCCTTGTTCTCCTCGGTGATGATGCCTTCCAGCACTTCCTTGCTCTCCACGGCGTTCTCGATGGTCTCCCAGTTCTTGGCAGCATCCAGACGCTTCTTGGACAGCTTCACCATGCAGTCGCGGTCGCTGACCAGCATGACGTAGGTCTCGATCTCCTCGCCAACCTTGGCAATGTCCTCCACCTTCACGTCGGGATCATCGCTCAGCTCGGACACGGGGATGTAACCGGGATACTTGATGCCCAGCTCCACCTGCACCTCGGTGGGTGTGATGGCAACGACAGTACCAGTGACCTTATCCCCCGTATTCAAAGTTTTGAACGATTCCTCCAGCATTTCAGCAAAGGACTGTTCAATCTCCATAATTTCGTCGCTCATTTTGTTGTAGACCTCCTTTATTATCCACTCCGGTGTGGATGCACCGGCAGTGATGCCAAGCGTCCGGACAGAGCAAAAGTCCTCCGGGGACAGAGCGTCTGCTTGCTCCACCTGCACCACGTGGGCACAGGACTCCTGGCAGATCTGGGTCAGACGCCGGGTATTGGAGCTTTTGGGGTCTCCGATGACGATCATACTGTCACACCTGCCGGCCAATTGAGCCGCCTCAGTTTGACGCTTAGACGTAGCACCACATATTGTATCAAAGTATTCCGCATTTGTACACACTTTTTTTGCGTTTTCAACGGAATTTTCCCAATTCGCCCGAATGGCCGTGGTTTGGGAGACAAACGTCAGGGGTTGATGGACCAATTCCGGGCGATTTTGGAAGATTTTTTCCAGCTCTTCCCAGTTTGCTGCCACCACAGAATGTTCTGCACATCCGGCAATGCCCACAATCTCCGGGTGGTCCGGGTCGCCCACAATCACAGGCACCCGGCCCTGGGCGGCGGCATTGCGGACAATGTCGTGGATGCGGGTGACGTTGGGACAAGTGGCGTCCACCACCTGGCAGTCCTTCTCCTGAAGCTGGGCGTACACCCGGTCCGGCTCTCCGTGGGCCCGGATGAGCACCGTGGCCCCCTGGGGGACTTCCTCCAAGCTGTGGACGGTCACCGCCCCCAGCTCTTCCACTTTGGCAATCACATGGGCGTTGTGGGTGATCTCTCCCAGCAGGTAGATCTTCTGGGTCTGGGCCAGCTGTTGGGCTTGCTCCACGGCTCGGCGCACGCCGTAGCAGAAGCCTGCGGACTTGGCAAGGAGCACTTCCTTCATACGCTACCTCCCAAATGATGAATCCGGTCCATGAGGTCGTCAGCAATGCGCTGATAATCCTCTGGTCCCGCTTTTCTCCCCTCGTAGACGGGGGCATAGGGCTTACCAAACACCACCCGGGTCTTGCGGAACAGCTTCTTCTTGGGGGAGATGTACACCGGGAGAAGCATAGTTCCGGTACGGGTGGCAAACATGGCGGCTCCGGTGTGGGCCGCGGCGTCCTCCCCCTCTTTCACACGGGTTCCCTCGGGGAAGAGCAGCAGCTTCTCCCCGTTGCGCAGCACCCGCATGGCCTCCTTGATGGCGGCCACATCCGCCTTGCCTCGCTTGATGCCGATGATGCCCGCCTTTCCCAGTAAAAAGCCCAGGACGGGAATCTTCATCAGCTCTTCTTTTGCAATGATGCGGGTTTGGCACCTCCAGCCTAAGGCGCACACCACATAAATGGGGTCTCCCAAGGTGGTGTGGTTGCCGCACATCACCACGGCTCCCTCCGGCACGTTCTCCCGGCCCTCGGCTTTCCAGGGGTGGAAGATTCGCATGAAAATCCAGATCAGAGGATACAGCACAGCATACAGTCGATTCATGGGCGCACGCCCTCCCTTCCCAGCTTGGCCACAATGGTCTCCAGCAGCAGCTTGTGGCTCTCCTCCAGGTCCTTGCCGGTGGTGTCCACCACGGTGGCGTCCTCCGCCTGTTTCAGGGGGGCAATGGCCCGCTCCATGTCCTGTCGGTCCCGCTCCACCACGTCGGCCAAAATCTGCTCCAGGTCGGCCTGCTGGCCCCGCTCCAGAAGCTCCAGATAGCGGCGCTGGGCCCGGTCCTTGGCGTCGGCAGTGAGGAAGATCTTCACGTCCGCCTGGGGCAGCACCACCGTGCCGATGTCCCGGCCGTCCATGATGACGTTGTGGTTGTCCGCCAGGTGCCGCTGCTTGTTCAAGAGGAAGGCCCGCACCGGGGCCAGAGCCGCCACCTTGGAGGCGTAGCCGGAGATCACATGCTGGCGGATGGCCTGGGAGACGTCCTCCCCGTCCAGATACATCCGCTGCTGTCCATCCTCCCCGTGGCCCATGGTGATATCCACCTGGCCCAGCACCTGCTCCACCGCCTGGGGGTCGCTGGGGTCCACGCCTCGTCGCTGGACCGCCAATCCCACCGTGCGGTAAATGGCCCCGGTGTCCACGTAGAGATATCCCATCTCCTGGGCCAAAGCCCGGGCCAGGGTGGACTTCCCCGCCCCGGACGGGCCGTCGATGGCTATGCTGTAATACTTCATTGCGCTGCGCCGTCCTTTTTCTCTAAATATTCTGTGACTGCCTGTCCCGCCACCCAGCCGGTGGCCCAGGCAATTTGCAGGTTGAATCCGCCAGTGTAGGCGTCCACGTCCAACAGCTCCCCGGCAAAGAAGAGCCCCGGTGCCTTCTTGGACTGCATGGTCTTGGGGTCTACCTCCCCCACCTTCACCCCGCCAGCAGTGACAATGGCCTCTTCCACCGGACGGGGCCCGGACACCTCCACGGAAAAGTCCTTCAGCGTCTCCAGCAGGCTGCGCCGCTGCTCCCGCCGCAAATCATGGGCCTTGGTGTCCAAGGGAATGCCCGCTCGGCTGGCCACCACCGGAATCATGGACTGGGGCAACAGCCCGCCCAGGGCGTTGCCCATGTTCTGGTTGGCCCGGTCCGTGAAGTCCCGCACCAGTCGGGCGTCCAGCTTGCCCGCATCCAGGGCAGGCTTTAAGTCAATGTGCAGGGTATAGTGGTCCCGTTGGAAGTTCATATGGGCAGAGGCAGAGAGCACCAGGGGCCCGGACATGCCAAAGTGGGTGAAGAGCATCTCCCCCATCTCCTGGTAGACCACTTTTCCCTTTTTATTTTTCGCCCGCACCTCCACGTTGCGCAGGGACAGCCCCTGCATCTGCTTACAGCAGGGGTCGGAGGACTCCAGGGGCACCAGAGAGCCCCGCACCGGGATGATCTCATGCCCCGCCTGCTGGGCCAGTCGATAACCATCCCCGGTGGAGCCGGTACGGGGATAGGAAGCCCCTCCGGTGGCCAGGATGACGCAGCCCGCCTCCAGGCCCTGGGGGCTGTGCTGGGTGGTCACCCCCACCACCTGGCCGTCTTGGAGCTTCAAGCCCGTGACCCGGTCCCGGCGCAGCTCCACACCCAGGCGACGCAGCTCAAAAAACAGGGCGTCGATGATGTCGGCGGCCTTGTCCGAAACGGGAAAGACCCGGTTGCCCCGCTCCACCTTCAGCTTGACCCCCAGGCCCTGGAAAAAGTCCATGGTGGCCTGGGCATCAAACCGGGACAGGGCGCTATACAAGAACTTGCCGTTGCGGGGAATGGAGGCCATCAGCTCTTCCGTGGAACAGTGGTTGGTGACGTTGCACCGCCCCTTTCCGGTGATGTACAGCTTGCGCCCTACTTTCTCATTGGGCTCCACCAGCACCACCTGGGCCCCGCCTCTGGCGGCAGAAATGGCCGCCATCATTCCGGCAGCTCCCGCTCCCACCACGATTACACTTTCTCTACTCACCGTCGTTCCATTCCTCTCCCGGGCGTGTTTGATTACTTCCCGTCATACTCCACCTTCTCATACACCTGATATTCGTCCCAGATGTTCTCCAGCCGCTCAAAGGTGGCGGTGACCTCCGCCGCCTTCTTCCGTCCCACCGCAGCAATCAGGGCGTTGAGGATGGACAGCGGAGCCACCAGGGAGTCCACAAAGGAGGCCATGTCGCTTTTGGCCAGCAGGCGGAGGTTGGCCGTATCATACAGGGGCGACATGGCGCTGTCGGTGAGGGCCACCACCGTGGCCCCCTGGTCCCGGGCAAACTCCATGGCCCGCACCGTGCGGGTGGAGTAACGGGGGAAGCTGATGCCGATGACCACGTCCCCCTCTCCCACCCGGAGCATCTGCTCAAACATCTCGCTGGCCAGGGTGGTGTGCACCTGGCGCACGTTGTCAAAAATCAGGTTGAAATAAAAGGCCAGGAAATCGGACAGGGCGGCCGCCGAGCGTACGCCCAGGATGTAGATATGTTTGGCCTTGACAATGGCCTCCACAATCGCCGAGAACTCCTCCCGGCTCAGCTCCTCCAGGGATGTACGGATTTTCTCAATGTCCGACTGCACCACCTTCTCCAGCAGGTCGTGGTCCCCCAGTCGGTCGTTGGACACCTCAATGCGCTGCACGGTGGTGAGCTTGCTGCGAATCATCTCCTGCAAGGCCCGCTGCATGGCAGGGTAACCGTCAAAGCCCAGCTCGGCGGCAAAGCGCACCACCGTGGACTCACTGATACGCACCGTCTGCCCCAGCTTGGCTGCCGTCATAAACGCCGCCTTGTCGTAATTCTCCAAAATAAAACGGCCAATCAATTTTTGCCCCTTGGAAAATGTGCCCATATTGCTCTGAATTAGCGTCAAAATATCCCGACTCACAGCGGTTCCCCCTCACTGGCTCCTTGCCCAAGAAAATCGGCGTACCACCAAGGGCCGCCGATTTCCATCATTGTTTCTCTGTCCTATCATACTCGCTCTTTTGGTAAAATGCAAGAGGTTTTGCAAGAAGTTTACCGTCACTTGCAAATTTCATGAAACAATTCCTGCATCTCCCCTGCGGTCAGGGTCCGCCAGGTGCCCCGTTTCAGGTTTCCCAGCCGGAGATTGCCCTCCCGCACCCGCACCAGACGGGTGACGGTGACCCCGGCGGCGGCGCACATCCGCCGCACTTGGCGGTTTTTCCCCTGATGAATGACGATTTTCAGCTTCTGGGGCCCCAGAGGCTCCACCTCGTCGGCCACCATGTCCTCCCCGTCCACCACCATGGGCTTGGAGAGAACAGGCAGGGCCGCCGCCACATCTCCGGTGACCTGGACGTGGTACTCCTTGCGCACCTCGTGGGAAGGATGGGTGAGCTTGTGGGTGAGGTCTCCGTCGTCGGTGAGCAGCAGCAGGCCCTCCGAGTCCATGTCCAGCCGTCCCACCGGCCACACCCGCACGCCGCAGTCTGCCACCAGCTGGGCCACCGTCTTGCGCCCCTTCTCGTCCGAGAGGGTGGTGACGTACCCCCTGGGCTTGTGGAGCATGAGATATGTATGGCGGCGGGGCTGGGTCAATGCCACCCCGTCCACCTGGATGTGGTCCCGCTGGGGGTCCGCCTTCTCTCCCAGGGCAGCCACCCGTCCGTTGACCTGCACCCGCCCTGCGTTCAAATACTCCTCCGCCTTGCGCCGGGAACAGATCCCGGCCCCGGAGAGAATCTTCTGTATCCGTTCCTCCACGCGCTCACGCTCCTTGTCTAAATCAGTCCCATGCCGGGCACGGTGGTCTCCCAGCTCTTTCCCCACAGGCCCATCCACCAGCGCACCAGGGCATTGGGTTTCCACCGATCATCTTCCACCCCGGTCCCGGTCTCCAGGGGCATCTCCGCCACCACTTCCCCGTCCAGAATCCAGCGGGCGGTACCTACCTGGGTCCCGGCGGGGATGGGGGCGGTCAAGGGCGAGTATACGTCCAGCTGCATGTCCAGCTGTTCTCCCTCCGCCAGGGGATACCAGCAGTCCCCCTGGGCCACCAGAGACACCGTGGGCTGCACACTGCCCGCCACCGCCGCCTGGCCCACCGTTGTCCCCTCCCCGCACAGCTGGGTGACCGGGTAGGTATCAAAGCCGTAGTGGAGCAGGGCCTGGTGGTCGTCCCAGTCGTCCGGGTCGTTGAGGGTGACGCACACCAGGGTCTGCGCCCCCCGGGTGGCCGCCGACACTAAAGTGCGGCCGGAGGCCTCGGTATACCCGGTCTTCATGCCCACGCAGTCCTCCTCCAGCCACAGAAGCTTATTGTGGTTGACGAAGGTGCGCCCCTCCAGGGAGATATTCTGGGTGGCGCAGATGTTGGCCACCGTGGGGTTTTCCAGGCAGGCACAGGCCAGAAGGGCCATGTCATAGGCGGAAGAGTAGTGCTCCTCCTGGTTGAGGCCGCTGGGGTTGGTAAAGTGGGTGTTGGTCATGCCAAGCTCCCGGGCCTTCTCATTCATAAGCCGGGCAAAGCCCTCCAGGTCCTCCCCAATCCAGCAGGCAATGACCTGGGCGGCATCGTTGCCCGACTGGAGCAGCAGCCCGTAGAGCAGAGTCTCCAGGGTCAGCTGGTCTCCCGCCTTGAGATAGAGGGAAGAGCCCTCCACCCCCTCCAGCCATTCCGGTTCCACGGTAATGGTCTGGGACAGTTCGGAGGTCTCCTCCACCGCCACCAAGGCGGTCATCAGCTTGGTGATGCTGGCAATGGGGCGGGGGGTGTGCATGTCCTCTTCAAAGAGCACACGCCCGGACCCCGCATCCATAAGCACCGCCGACGAGGCGGAGGTGGACACCGCTCCCGCCGGGGCGGACATGCCAAATAATAGCGTCAAGGCCAGCAACAGGGCCGCAATCTTCCTCAAAAAAGGTCACTCCCATCCAAGGTATCAGATGGGAGTAGTATCACCTTTATTCTCCGCTCTTATCCGTGCCGGTCTTTTTGTCGATATATCCGGTGACCTTTTCAAACATCTCAGGCACCAGGTCCACCACACGGCCCACCGAGTCCCCAGCGGGAGGCGCCACGGGCAGCAGCCGCACGCTGCCATCCTTGACGATGAGGAAGGCCACGGGGGTGACGTTGACCCCGGCCCCGGCGCCACCGCCGAAGTTCTTTTCCACGTTGGGGGTCTTGCCGAAGTCGGAGCCGCCAGTGGCAAAGCCAAAGGACAGCTTGGACACGGGGATGATGGTCACGCCATCGGCGGTGACGATGGGCTGGCCCACCACCGTGTTGGTGTCCACCATCTCACGAATCCGGCTCATGGTCGTCTGCAACACTTCATTAATGGGATGCTTTTGTTCGCTCATGACTGTTTACCTCCTTGGAGTGCTGGGTGGTTCCACCCTCTTCGGCCTTAATGGCCGCCAGTTTTTTGATATATCGCAGGGCAAAGCTGAGGCACTGGCCCACGGTCAGGGAGAGCTCTGCCTGAGCTGACACCTGGGGCTCCTTTTTATCGTAGTCCAGGTCCACCACAAATTTGTGGTCCTTCACCCGGAAGCTGCCGTCGATGAGGTTCCAGATGCCACCGATGACCCCGTTGATCATTCCGTAGCCGATGGCAGCGGAGGCGGGGTCCTTCCCTGCCCAGATCAGGTGCATCTTTAGCTTGCGCACGATGATCTTCCGGCGCAGCTCCCCTGCCGCCTCACAGATGAGGGGCAGATAGCGTCGAAACTTCTTCCACGAGCCGGGGTTCAAAAGGGTCTCCAGCAAATTCTGGTTTTTCTCTTTCTCCGACTGGGGTGTTTCTTTCGGTTCCTTGGGCTGCTTTTTCTTTTTCTTGGGCCGTTTGGCGGGTCTGGGCACCACCGGAACGGTGATGGGCCCCAGCGCCAGGGCCAGCCGAACTCCCTCCTGGCTGTAGCTGGCCTTGGCCCGCACAGGCACCAGCAGAAGCAGCGCCAGGGCCAGGACCACGCAGCCCAGTACAATCCAAATCATCATGCCTCACCCGAGGGTTCTTCCCCCTCGTCCTCCTGCATCTTGGCAATGGCCGACTCCAAATCCAGGGTCAGCTGGGTGCCCTCCTGGCTGGCCGAGGGCAGCTCGGGCAGCTCGTCCAGGCTGGTCAGGCCAAAGGTGCGCAAAAAGTGGTGGGTGGTGCGAAACTGCATGGGACGGCCCGGGACCGCCAGCCGCCCCGCTTCCTCGATGAGCTTCCGCTCCAGCAGAATTCCCACGGTGTAGGAGCTGTCCACCCCCCGAATCTGCTCAATGTACGCCCGGGTCACTGGCTGGAAGTAGGCCACAATGGCCAGCACCTCCAGGGCGGTCTGGGACAGCTTGGGGGGCTTGCGGTGCTCCAAGGTCTTGCGGATGGGGTCTGCGTACTCCGGGGCGGTACACATCTGCCAGCTGTGCTCGGTGCGCACCAGGCAGATGCCACGGCGCTGGTAGCGGTACTCGTCGGCCAGCTTCCGGCACACGCTGTCCACCGTCTCCACATCCTGCTCCAGGGTGGCGGCCATGCGCTCCACCGGCACCGGGTCCCCGGCTGCAAATAGGATGCCCTCTATGGTGCATTCCAACTCCTTCAATTCCATGCTCAGGCTCCTCCGTCCTCTGCCGCCTGGGGCTCCGGGTGGGTACAGGTCAAGGTGCTGTCCTCCCCGGTGCCAGCCAGATAAATTTGATTGGATTTACACAGCTCCAGCACCGCCAGAAAGGTGGCCACAATCTCGGAGCGGCTCTTGCTGCCCCGAAACAGAGCCCGGAAGTGGGTGACTCCCAGGGTGGTCAGCTGGTCCAGAATCCACCGGGCCTTGGTCTCCACCGGGTAGGGTTCCCGGCCCACAATGCCGTGAAAGGCCCGGGTGGGCAGCGGGACATTTCCATCCCCCCGCTGGAACAGACGGCGAAAGGCCTCGGTGAGGTCTGCCGGGTCATGCTGATAGCGATAGGTCATCTCCTGGGGCAGAGGCTGAGGCTGGCCCACCAGGTAGTCCCGTCCGAACTCGTACCGCCCCGCCAGCACACCGGTGATACCCTTGATGCGCTCGTAGCTCTCCTTGTGCTGGTGCTCCTCCAGGGCCGCTATGAGCTGCTCCATCTCGCTCAAAGCCTCTTCGTCGTCGATGGAGAGGAGCATGCGGGTCTTGATGTACACCAGGTGGGCGGCCATGATGACAAACTCGCTGGCCACCTCCAGGTTCAGCCGCTCCCGCTGCTCCATCCAATCCAGGTACTGGTCCAGAAGCAGAGTGATGGAGATGTCCCGAATCTCAATTTTATTTTTGCTCAGCAGGTGGAGAATGAGGTCCAGAGGCCCGTCGAAGTCCTCCATGCCCTCCTGTCTTACTTTTACCACCTTGTCCAGATGGTATACCGGGACATCCATACTTTTCCCCCCTCCTGGGATGAAATCGAGATTATTATATCGAATTTCACACAAAAATACAAGGGCACCCACGGGTCAAACCCGTCGGTGCCCTTGGGGTCCATCAGGCTTTCGCTCCGGCCAGCTTCTCCAGGGCGGCTCGGGCCGCCATCTGTTCCGCCTCTTTCTTGGTGTGGCCCTTCCCCTGTCCGGCAGGGACGCCGTCCACGGCGGCCTCCATGACGAAAATCCGGGCATGGTCCGGTCCAATCTCCCGCACCAGGCGATAGCTCACGCTCACTCCGGGCTTGCGCTGCACCAGCTCCTGCAAGGCGGTCTTATAGTCCCGGTCCACCGCTTTCTCCCGCTCCTTGTCCAGGATAAAGGTGCGGATGATGCTCTCCGCGGCGGCCATGCCGCCGTCCAGATACACCGCCGCCAGCGTGGCCTCGGTGGCATCGGCCAGAATGGAGGGACGGGTGCGCCCGCCTCCGGCGGCCTCGCCCTTACCCAGCTTCAAATAGGCGCCCAAATCCAGGACCTTGGCCACCTCGTATAAGCTTTCCTCACACACCAACGCTGCACGGGTCCGGGTCAGCTCCCCCTCCGGCATGTTGGGATGCGAGGAAAACAAATGCTGTGCCACCACAAGGCCCAGGACCGAATCCCCCAAAAACTCCAGCCGCTCGTTGCTGGTCACGCCCTCCGAGCGGTGCTCGTTGGCGTAGGAGCTATGGGTCATAGCGTGCTCCAGCAGCGATAGGTTTTTAAACTGATACCCCAACTTCTCTTCCAAACTTTTCATACTACCCTCCACGGAAAAAGCCCCGCCAGTGGCAGGGCTTTCCCCAAATCAAATGACTTCTTACAGATCCAGATGCTCCTGCATGTACTTGTACAGGTCGCCCACGGTGACGATGGAGCTGATCTCCTCTTCCTCCATCTCCTCCATGCCGAACTCCTCCTCCAGAGCCATGGAGAGGTCCACCAGGTCCACAGAATCCGCGCCCAGCTCGTCCACAAAGGCGGTATCCTTGGTGATGGCGTCAGCGTCCACGCCAAACTGCTCGGCAATCAAGGCACACAATTTTTCAAACATACTTTTCTCAAGCTCCTTTTATGTTGCTTTGGTAACAACATAATAGGGGCTTGATGCGTCCCTGTCAAGTGTCTTTTTGACAGTTTTTACTCCGCAGTCCCGTCTGTCTCCTGCTTTTTTGCCAAGCCCTTCACGGGCAGGCGCATGTACTCCACGTTTTCCGTGATATCCTCGATGATGCCGGACTTGCTGTACTCCATGGCCTGACGGATGGCGTTCTTCATGGCATAGCCGTCGGAGGAGCCGTGGGCCTTGATCACGGGGTGGGAAATACCCATCAGGGGCGTGCCGCCCACCTCGCCGGAGTCCATCTTCTTTTTGAACTCCCGCAGGCCGTCCTTCACCAGCAGAGCTGCAATCTTGGTCTTGAGACTGGAAAGGAACATCTTCTTGATCTCCCGGGCCATGTAGATGCCCACGCCCTCCATGGTCTTGAGGAAGATGTTGCCGGAGTAACCATCGGAGACGATGACGTCCACCGAGCCGGACACCGCCTCCCGGGCCTCCACGTTGCCCACGAAGTTGATACGGCCCTCGTCCGAGGCCTTTTGCAGCAGGCCATAGGCCTCCCGCTGCAGGTCAGTGCCCTTGGAGGGCTCCGCTCCGATGTTCAGAAGGCCCACCTTGGGCTCAGGGCGACCCAGCACCCGCTCGGCGTAGTAGCTGCCCATAAAGGCAAACTGGAGCAGGAACTCGGGGGTGCACTCGGCGGTGGCGCCGCAGTCGATGAGCACCGCACCGCCGTTGCCCGTGGGCACCACGGGGGCCAGAGCCGCCCGGCGAATGCCTTTGATGCGCTTGGTCATCAGGGTAGCGGCGGACAGCAGGGCTCCGGTGGAGCCGGCAGAGACAAAGGCATCTCCGGTGCCGTCCTTGAGCAGGTTCAGGCCCACGGTGAGAGAGGAGTCCTTCTTCTCCTTGAAGGCGGTGGCGGGGTTGTCGCACATCTCCACCACCTGGTTGGCGTGGGTGATCTCCAGGCCCTGGGGCACTTCTGTGACCCCCTCCTTGTGCAGGGCCTCCAGGATCTCCTCTCCACGGCCCACCAGTACCACTTCTACGCCGTACTCGGCAATGGCATCCAAAGCACCTCGCACCGGTGCCTGAGGGGCGTTGTCACCGCCCATGGCGTCTACAATGATCTTCATCTCCGGCCCTCCTTCTCGTTACAGCTTCTCTCGCAGGGCGTCCACCAGCTCCAGAGAGCGGCGGGACAGCTCTGCGTTTTTGTTCCGCTTGCCCTTGACCTTGTGGTCCAGGGGCGGCATGATTCCAAAATTGATGTTCATGGGCTGGAAGTCCACCACGCTCTCGTTGCTCACGTACTGAGCCAGAGCGCCCAAGGCGGTCTCCCGAGGGAAGTCCACGGGGGGCTTGCCCAGCAGGCGGTTGGCCAGCTCCACCCCGGCCACAAAGCCGGAGGCGGTGGATTCCACATACCCCTCTACGCCGGTGATCTGTCCGGCAAAGCAGATACGCTCCTGGCCCCGTACCCGGTAGTAGGCATCCAGCAGCCGGGGAGAATCCAGGTAGGTGTTGCGGTGCATCACCCCGTAGCGCACGTACTCGGCATGGGCCAGGGCGGGAATCATGGAAAACACCCGCTTCTGCTC
Organism: Pseudoflavonifractor sp. SW1122; assembly: GCF_012027765.1. Classification (NCBI taxonomy): domain Bacteria; kingdom Bacillati; phylum Bacillota; class Clostridia; order Eubacteriales; family Oscillospiraceae; genus Pseudoflavonifractor; species Pseudoflavonifractor sp. SW1122. Next base: position 20,010 of record NZ_SJOS01000004.1, read on the forward strand.
TCCCCACTTCAAATGGGTCTGGAAGCCCACGATGTTGTACAGGGTGCCCTGGGCGTTGTCCCGGCGCAGCTGCACCACGGCATAGGGCTCCTTCCCCGTCTTGGGGTCGGGCAGGCCCTTGGGCTTGAGAGGGCCAAAGCACAGGGTCTGCTCTCCCCGTCGGGCCATGACCTCCACGGGCATACACCCCTCAAACACCCGACCGTCCTCAAAGCCGTGGACGGGGGCCTCTTCGGCCTGGCACAGCTCCTTCCAGAAGGCCTGGTACTCCTCCTGGCTCATGGCGCAGTTGATGTAGTCCGCCGTGCCCCGGTCATACCGGGAGGCAAACCAGGCGTGGTCCATGTCGATGCTCTCAAAGGTGACAATGGGAGCGGCGGCATCGTAGAAATTCAAATACCCGCTGTTGGGAAAGAGCTTGGCAATCTCCTCCGACAGCCCTTCCGAAGTGAGGGGTCCGCTGGCAATGATGACCTCCCCCTCCGGGATGTGGGTGACCTCCCCCTCCACCACGGTGATGTTGGGGTGACTGCGCACGGCGTCGGTGACCGCCTGGGAGAAGGCCTCCCGGTCCACGGCCAGAGCGCCGCCCGCCTCCACACGGGTCTGGTCGGCACAGCGCAGGATGAGGGAGCCACAGCGGCGCAGCTCCTCTTTCAGCAGCCCCACCGCATTCTCCAGCTGGTCGGAGCGGAGAGAGTTGGAGCACACCAGCTCCGCAAAGCCGTTGCTGTGGTGGGCAGGGGTCATCTTGTGGGGCTTCATCTCGTGCAGGGTCACCCCAATCCCCCGCTGGGCCAGCTGCCAGGCGGCTTCACAGCCCGCCAAGCCTGCGCCAATGATGGTTGCATTCATAGTTCTTCCTTTATCTCAGGCCTCGTCCGCTTCTTTGGCGGCTTTGGCCGTAGTTTTCTTGGTGGTCGTCTTCTTCGTGGTGGTCTTTTTCGCCGTGCTCTTCTTGGCGGTGGTCTTTTTCGCCGTGGTCTTCTTCTTGGTCTCGCCCTCGGCCTGCTCCTGACCTTCCACCTGCTGGGCTGCCTCGCCCTCTTCGGTCTTCTTGCGGAAGCCGCCCCGCTTCTCTTCCGGTAGGAAGTTGGGACACTTCTCGTTGATGCAGAAGGGGCGCTTGTAGCCCCGGCCCGCTTTCTTGAACATGGTGTGGCCACACTCCGGGCAGCAGTCCTTCACCGGCACGTCCCAGGTGCGGAACTCACAGCGGCGGCTCTCGTCCTTGCTGTTGAGGTGCTCGCAGCAGTAGTAGGTGTACTGCTTGTGGGTCTTCTTGCTGGTTCCGGTGCGCTTGACCAGGCGGCCGCCGCACAGGGGGCACTTGCCCGGCATCTCCACCACCAGAGGCATGGTGAAGTTGCACTCCGGCCAGCCAGGACAGGCCAGGAAACGGCCAAACCGTCCGGACTTCACCACCAGGTTGCGCCCGCACTCGGGGCAGATCTCCTCGGAGACCTCGTCGGGGACCTTGATGCGCTCCCCGTCCAGCTCGCTCTCCGCCTTCTTCATCTCCTGGTCAAAGTCGGTGTAGAAGTCGGACAGCACCTGCTTCCAATTTACCTCGCCGGTCTCCACCTTATCCAGCCGCTCCTCCATCTGGGCGGTAAAAGCGGGGTCCACAATGTCGGAGAATTTGTCCTTCATCAGCCCCGTGACCACTTCTCCCAGGGGAGTGGGCCGCAGGTGCTTGCCCTCCTTGACCACGTACTCCCGATCGGTGATGGTGGAGATGGTGGGGGCATAGGTGGAGGGTCGGCCAATGCCCTTCTCCTCCAGAGCCCGGATGAGGGTGGCCTCGGTGAATCGGGCGGGGGGCTGGGTGAAGTGCTGAGAGGGGCTCAGGTCGTCCAGACGCAGGGCCTCCCCCTCCTTCAAGTCGGGCAGCGGGGACTGAGGCGCCTCGTCCTCGTCGTCCCGGCTCTCCTCATACACGGCAGTGAAGCCGGAGAACTTGATGGAAGAGTGGCTGGCCCGGAACTGGTACCCGGCGCTCTCCACCTCAATGGACACGCTGTCATAGACGGCCTGGGCCATCTGGCAGGCCAGAAACCGGCTCCAGATGAGCTTGTACAGCCGATACTGCTCGCTGGTCAGGTCCTTCTTCAACTGCTCCGGGGTGAGGTTCACATCCGAGGGACGGATGGCCTCGTGGGCGTCCTGGGCAGAGTCCTTGGCCTTGAAGCGGCGGGTCTTTTCGGGATAATAGTCCTTGCCGTACCGAGCCTCGATGAAGGTCTTGGCGGAAGCCAGAGCCTCCTCAGACAGGCGCAGAGAGTCGGTTCTCATGTAGGTAATCAGACCCACGGTGCCCTCTCCGGTGATGTCCACGCCCTCATACAGCTGCTGGGCCACGGACATGGTGCGCCGAGGGGTCATGTTCAGCTTTCGAGAGGCCTCCTGCTGCAAGGTGGAGGTGATAAAGGGCGGGGCGGGGTTACGCTTTTTGTCCTGGCGCTTGACTGCCCGCACTGTGAAGGTGTCTGCCTTCACAGCATCCATGACCTCCTGCACCTCCTGGGCGTTGCCCAGTTCCATCTTCTTGTCCCGGCCGTAGAACTCCGCCCGGAAGGCCCCGATGTTGGGGGCGATGCGGCCCAGGTCGGCGGTGATGGACCAGTACTCCTTGGGCACGAAGGCGCGAATCTCCTCCTCCCGCTCCACCACCAGACGGGTGGCCACGGACTGCACACGGCCCGCAGACAGGCCACGGCGGATCTTCTTCCACAGCAAGGGGGAGAGCTGATAGCCCACGATGCGGTCCAGAATACGCCGGGCCTGCTGGGCGTCCACCAGGTTCTGGTCGATCTCCCGGGGGGACGCGATGGACTCGGTGACCACCTTGCGGGTGATCTCGTTGAAGGTCACCCGGCAGGTCTTCTCCTTGGGTACTCCAAGCACCGACTGCAAGTGCCAGGAGATGGCCTCTCCCTCTCGGTCAGGGTCGGTGGCCAGATAGACACGCTGGCTGTCCTTGGCGGCCTTTCTCAGCTCGGAAATGGTCTCTTCCTTATCCTTAATATCCTGATAGTCCGGCTCGAAGGTGGTCACGTCCACGCCCAGCTTGCTCTTGGGCAGGTCCCGCACGTGGCCCATGGACGCCTTCACCTGATAGTCCGGTCCCAAATATTTTCCAATGGTTTTTGCCTTAGCTGGTGACTCTACAATCACCAAATTCGTATTTCCCATAGATTCTTACTCCATTTTCAGTTTCACCGCTGCCAGGAATCGCTTGTCCTTTCCCTGGGTCACGTACCCTTGCAGCTGCAACATGGTCAGAGCAGCCAGAACCTGTCTGGCAGAGCGCTGGGTGTGCTCCACCAGGCCGTCCGCTCCCTTGGCTCCCTCTTGCAGAGCCAGGAGCACCACCTGCTCGTCATCGGTCAGGTTTTTCCGGCACTCCTTCCAGTCAATATATTCCATGCTTTCGGGATTGTCAACCTCTTTTTCCGCAGCGGGGGCTGTTTGGGGGGAAACGGGAGCCGGTTGTACCTGCTCCAACTGCTGCAATCTCTGCTCCACCACCTGGGGGTTCAGAGGGGGCTGTACCCCTAATTTTTCCGGGAAGCGATCCCGCCATTCACACAAGATATCCTCCCCACAGGTCACCAGTTTGGCGGCTCCCTCCTGGATGAGGCGGTTGGTGCCCTCGCTGGCCGGGGCGTCGATGGCACCGGGCACGGCGTATACGTCCCGGTTCTGGTCCAGAGCATGGCTGGCTGTGATGAGAGCGCCGCCCCGCCGGGGACTCTCCACCACCACAACGCCCAGAGACAGACCGCTGATGATGCGGTTGCGCACTGGGAAGTGGCTGCCCTTGTGCTCGGTCCCTGGGGGATATTCCGAGAGAAGGAGCCCGGAGGCCGCCACATCCTCGTAGAGAAATCGGTGGTACCGGGGATAAATAACGTCCAGCCCTCCGGCCAGTACGCTCACCACCGTGCCCCCGGCCATGAGCGCTCCCCGGATGGAGGCCGCGTCAATGCCCTGGGCCATACCGGACACCACCATAGCGCCGCCGTGGGTCAGCTCCATGGCCAGCTTTCCCGCCACCCGCTCCCCGTAAGGGGTACAGCTGCGGGTGCCCACCATGGCAATGGCCACCTGGTCGTCCAGAGAGATGGGGCGTCCCTTGGCGTAGAGCACCAGGGGCGGCTGGGGGATGTTCTCCAAGCGCTGGGGATACACCGCATCCTGACGGGTCATCACCCGGATGCCCAGCTGGTCGCAGCGGTCCAAAATCCGCTCCACCTCTCTCATGGACTTGTCCTTGAGAGAGGATCGGGCCAGACCGCTGAGCCCGGTGAGTTCATCCACGTCCTTGGCATGGGCGTAGTATACCCGCTCCGGCCCGCCGAAGTGGTCCAGCACCCGCTGCATGGTCACCCCCGCCAGGCCTCGCCGAGTGGACAACCACACCCAGTATTTCAAGTGGGACACCGTTCCCCTCCCCCTTCTCTCTCCTTTATAATTGGTCTCTGGCCATCTCCCAGAGCACCACCGACGCCGCAACGGCGGCATTGAGGGATTCGCATCGCTCCACCATGGGAATTTTCACCGTCTTCTCACACAGCTGCAAGCTCAGGTCGGACACGCCCCGGCCCTCGCTGCCGATGATGACGCCGCTGCGGGTCAGAGACACCTGCCGCACGTCCACGGTGTCCTCCTGCAGGGCTGTAGCATACAGAGGAATGTCCGCTGCCCGGAGCCGTGCCGCCGCCTGCTCCAGGGTGCACTCCCACACGGGCAGGCGGAACGCTGCCCCCATAGTGGACCGCACCGTCTTGGGGCTCCAGGGGTCGGCACAGCCGGAGCACAGAATGAGGCCATCCGCCCCGAAGGCGTCAGCAGTGCGCCAGATGGTGCCCACGTTGCCCGGGTCCTGCAACCCCTCCAAAATGAGATAGCGGTTCCCCGTCAGCTGCTCCGGCAATTCCAGAGCGGGGGTGCGGCAGACAAACACCACTCCCTGAGGGGTCTGGGTCTGAGCCACCGCCTCCAGCAGAGAGTCCGGTACCTCCACCACCCGCACGTCGTCGGGCAGCTGGGGCAGGGTGACCCCGGAGGCGTACACCACCGTCTCCAGGGGAATGCGCCAGCGCACCGCCTCCTGAAGCAGCTTGGGCCCCTCCCCCACGAATACGCCCTCCTCCCGGCGGGCGCTGCGCTTGCTGCCCAGCTTGCGCAGCCGGGTGACCAGGGGGTTGGAGCGGCTGGATATCACTTCATGTCTCATTTGTCGCATATCTTGGCAATGTCCTCATCCCGGCCCAGCACCATCATCTTGTCATTGGGGAAAAGCACATAGTCTGCCCCCGGAGAGACGTTGACCTCCTGGCCCCGGCGCACGGCAATGACGTTCAGGGCGTACTTGGCCCGGATGTCCAGGTCCCGGATGGTCTTGCCCTGCCACGCAGCGGGCAGGTCCACCTCCACGATGCCGTAGTCCTCGGACAGTTCGATGTAGTTGAGGATGTTGGAGCGGGCCAGACCCTGGGCCACCTTGATGCCCATCTCATGCTCGGGGAACACCACATGGTCCGCCCCCACCTTCTCCAGCAGGCGCTGGTGGACGTGGCTCATAGCCTTACACACCACACGGGGCACCCCGGCCTCTTTCAGGCGCATGGTAATGAGGGCGCTGCTGCCCACGTCGTTACCCACAGCCACTACGGCACAGTCGTACTCGCCAATCCCCAGGGCATTGAGCACCGCCGGGTCTCGGGCATCGCCCACCACGGCGTGGGTCACCAGGTCGGCTACACTCTGCACCCGATCCCGGTCCGTGTCCACGGCCAACACGTCATGGCCTACTTCGAACAACTCTCTGGCCACCGCCGTTCCAAATCGGCCCAGGCCAAACACTGCAAAATTCTTCACGTCAATTCCTCCATTAACCGATCATAACGTCACTTTCCGGATAGCTAATGCGGCTCTGCCGCCCACCCTGGGTCAAGAATGCCACGGACAGAGAGAGCACACCCACACGGCCCAAGTACATCATCGCCACCAGCAACAGGTGGGAGAAGGTGGACAGGGTTGGGGTGATTCCGGTGGTCAGACCCACCGTGCCCAGAGCAGAGGCTGTCTCAAAGGCGGCAGACAGATAAGGCACCTCGTCCACCACCGAGATGGTGATGGAGGAGAACAGGAACATCACAGACACCACCAGCACCAAGGTCACGGCGGAGAGCACCTTGGTCAGGGGGATGGTGCGGCCCCGGATGGTCACTTCGCTGCGGCCGTGGAGCCCGGCCCGCATGGCCAGCACCAGCACGCCCAAGGTCACGGTCTTAATACCACCAGCGGTGGACCCGGCAGAGCCGCCCACCAGCATGAAGAGGACACACACAAACTGGGACACCTCTCGCAGTCCGCCCTGGGAAATGCTCAAAAAACCGGCGGTACGCAGGGTGATGGACTGGAACAGGGCGTTGAGCCCCTGCTGCCACCAGGGCATTCCCCCCAGCGTCTCAGGGTTGTCATGCTCCACCAGCAGGAAAAACAGCATGCCGCCCACAATGAGGGATGCCGTGATGACAATCACCATCTGGCTGTACAGGGACAGGCGGTGGAAGGACTTCTTGTGTATGATCTCCTCCCACACAAAAAAGCCCAGGCCGCCGCACACAATCAGGCAGGCCACTGTGAGCAGCACCACCGGATTGTCGGAATAGGTGGACAGGCTGCCCAAGCCGTCGGGGCCCAACAGGTCAAAGCCCGCATTACAAAAGGCGGACACGGCGGTGAACACGCCCTTCCAAATGGCCCCCAGTCCATAGCGGGGCCAGAAACACGCCGTGAGCACAATGGCGCCCATGCCCTCCACCAGGAAGGTCAGGCGGAAGGCTCCTCCCACCAATCGGGCCACGTCATGCATGTCGTTGAGGTTAAAGGCGGACACCATCATCAGCCGCTGACTCAAGGACATGCGCTTTTTCACCAGGCTGGCCAACAGGAAAATCACACTCATAAAGCCCAGGCCGCCCAACTGAATCAGGGCCAAGATGACAACTTGTCCAAATAAGGTAAATTGCGTCAGCGTGTCCACCACGATCAGGCCCGTCACACAGGTGGCGGACGTGGCGGTGAACAGGGCCGTGATGGGCCCACAGCTCACCCCAGACCGAGACGAAATGGGGAGCATCAATAACAGTGCTCCCATCAGAATGACTCCAGCAAACGATAAGGCGATGACTCTGGTGGAATTGACCACCCGTCTCCGCCGCCCTCTGCCTCTCATGTTCCACACCTCTCCATTCCATAGGAAAGGCATACCGTCAGAGCCCTCTTCCGGTATGCCTTTGCGCAGATCTGTTCAAACACGGGCCAACGAGTTCACATCGTTGCTTCATGGTTCTCGCCCTCCCCGTTTCTGATTGGGAAACTCTGACGGTTTCCCTTTCTTTTTCGCCCGCACTCGCTTCTTCGCAGGCGATCCCCTACATTGTACAAATAACCTTGAGAAATTTCAACCCCTTTTTGGAATCTCCCCGCATTTTTCAATCACCCTATATCTTGCATGATGCAAATTATGTATTGATTCCAGGTCCTCTCAGGCGTATGCGTATAATTAAGTATCATAATCACCGGCTTATTGGGAGAAACCGCGGAAAACCATCTGGTTTTCCGTGGTTTCCTTCCTGCCTAAAAAAGGAGACTTCATATTATATGGACGGACGAAAATTTTGCTGTCGGATTTTATTTTATGTGCTGGGCCTATTTGTCATGGCCTTTGGGGTCACCTTCGCGGCCAACTCCAACCTGGGAATGTCGCCGGTGAACTCCATTCCCGCCGTACTCAGCGCCATCACCAACATCGAGATGGGCACCTGTGTGATCCTCATTTTCTCCCTGTTTATTGTGGCTCAGATTCTCATCAAGCGGCGGGAATTTCGCCTCATTGACCTGACACAGCTGATTTTCTCCACCATCTTCGGCTTTTTCGTGGACTTCACTAACTTTCTTATGGGCGGCTTTTGTCTGCCCACTGTGGCGGGGCGCGTGGTGATGATGCTCATCAGCCTGGTGCTCATCGCCATTGGGGTGTCCGCCTATGTGGCCACCGATCTCATCAACATGCCCATGGAGGGCATGACCCTAGCCATCACCCAAGCCGTGAAGGACAAGACCTTCCGCCAGGTCAAGGTGGTGGTGGACACCGCCACCGTGGTCATCGCTCTGGTGCTGTCTCTGGTATTTATGGGTATGATTCAGCTCAATCAGGGTATTACAGGCTATCCCACCAGCCTGGTCTTTGTGGGCACCATTGTGAGCGCCGTGGGCGTGGGGACCGTCATGGGTCCCGTTCAGAAGGTGGTCCTCCCTCCCATCCGCCGCATCTGCTTCGGCTCCTCGGCCCAGACGGTCCAATAATTACAAAAATGCCCCGAGAGACTTGAAGCTCTCGGGGCATTTGTTATCCGTTGACCTCAGCAGGCACCAAACGGGCATGCAGGACAAAACGAGCATTCTCGAAGGCGGAACTACAGGTGGACAGGGTGACAATCCGGTCCTCCTCCCGCAGCTGCACATCGGTGGTAAAGGCAGAACGGCCCTGGATATCCTCCAGCCAGCTGGTAAAGCTGCCCTCCTCGGTGAAGTTCAGCTGCCAGGCGTTGGTGTCCACGCTGCTGACATAGCCGGAGAAGAATTGCAGCAGATAGGTCTGGTCGGGGGTCATCAGGTAGCCCACCGTGTGCTCCTCATAGAAGCTCTGGTCGGCATAGTGGCGCAGGTCGTTGAACATGGTCTTGTTGTTCATCTGGTGGCCGTAGATGATGGTATGGGGGTCGGTGAGGTCTGCCTCGTTGCGGTAGTCCATGAAAATGGCGCCCGCACTGTTCCACTTACCGGTGAACAGGCGGTTGAGGTAGTACTCATTGTCCGAACCCTGCACCACAGGATAGTTGACATGGGTGCCGGGGATGTAAATCCAGGCCATCACGTCCGGGTTAATCCCCTTCAAGGAATTAAAATCCACCACCGGGAACTGATTCAAATTCTCGGTAGCCTGGGGGGCCGGAGTGCCATCCGGGTTTTCTTCCTCGCCAGACTCGGAGGGAAGCACAGGCAGCTCGCTGGGGATGCTCACAAACTGCTCCAGCTCTCCGTAGGCGTCCTCGCCCTCCTTGTACTCCGACATGATGCTCCAAATCTTATACCCTGACACCGCCATCACAACAATGAGGATGGCGCAGATGATTCGATACAACCACTTCATGTGTACCCTTCTTTCCCTGTGGTAAAATTGAACGTATTTACCATACCATAACTATAGGCAAATTTCAATGCTGTGTCACACCATAATCTCCACCCGGCTGCCGCCAGTGCGGTCCTTGCGCACCACGATCTGTTTGTCGATTTTCTCCTTGAGCTCGGACACATGGGAGATGATGCCCACCAGGCGGTTGCCCTGGGCCAAATCTCCCAGCGCCCCCATGGCCTTGCTCAGGGATTCCTCGTCTAGGGAGCCGAAGCCCTCGTCCACGAACATGGTATCCAGGCGGATACCCCCTGCGGAGGACTGGATTTCATCGGACAGCCCCAGGGCCAAAGCCAACGAGGCCTGGAAGGACTCGCCCCCGGACAGGGACTTGACGCTGCGCTGGGTGCCGTTGTAGTGGTCGATGACGTCCATCTCCAAGCCGCTCTGGCCCCGGCTGCCCGCCGCCTCCCGGCGGCGCTTTAGCTCATATTGGCCCCCAGTCATCACCAGCAGCCGCAGGTTAGCTCGGCGGAGGATGCGGTCAAAGAAGGTCATCTGCACATAGGTCTCCAAGGCAATTTTCTCCTTCCCGGGCAAGGTGCCGTTGACGGTGTTGGAGAGCACACGTACCCAGGTGTACCGCTGCTCCAGCTGGGTGAGCTGGGCGGTCTTTCCCTGGATTTGTTCCAAGGCAGTGCGGTTGGTAGTAAGGCGGGTGTGGAGCTCCCGCTGAACAGCAGTCAACTGGGCACGCCGCAGGGTCAGCTCCTGGCTGCGGGCCCGCTGGGCCACCAAGTCCACCGGCTGGCTCTGCTCCACCAGGTGGGTCAGCTGCTTCACCGCCTCCTCTGCCCCCGTCAGGGCCAGTTGGGCGGCATTGGCCCGCCGCTGAGCCTGAGTTTGAGCCTCCTCCAGCCGCTGGAGCTTCCCTTTCAGGTCACTCTGCTCCTGTCTGGCCTGTTCCGCCTGAGGGTAGCGCAGCTGCCCTTCCAGGGTGTGAATCTGCCCCTCCAGCTCTTCCCGCCGGCTGTTTGCTCCTGCCAGCTGCTCCCGAGCGGAGGACATGGCCTGCTCCAGCTCCCCCAGCCGCTGCTCCTGCTGGGGGATTTGGGTGTCCAGCTGTCGCTTGCGCGCCAAGGCAGCCTCCACCTGGCGCAGTTGTCCCTTCACCTGGGCCAATGCCTCCTGAGCTTCACCCTGGGCCTCCTGGATGGATTGGGCCACCTGGTCCAAAGGCTGGTCTGCCCCCTGCTCTGGCAGCACGTGGGCCATTTGACTGCGCAGACGCTGCTCCCGCTCCTCCAGAGCTGTACGGGCCTTTCCCGCCTCCACACTCCAGGTGCTGGCGGTCTGCTGGGCCGTCTCCCAGGCCTGCTTGGCCCGGTTCAGCTCCTCCTCCGTGGGTGCCCCCGGGGAGAGTTGGGCAGGGGTGGGGTGGGTCAGGGACCCACACACGGGACAGGGCTGGCCCTCTGCCAGGTCCTGGGCCAGAACCCCAGCTTGCTCGTCCAAAAAGGCCTGATTTTTCCCGGTATAGTCCTCCTGGGCCGCCTGAGCCTTCTGCCGGGCCACACCATAGCGTTTCTGGGCACTCTCCAAGTTCGCACGGGCCTGACGGCATCCTGCCAGCAGGGTGCTTAATTCCTCCAGACGCTGGCTCTGTTCCTGGGCCCGGGTCTGCTGTCCCAGCAGCCGCTCCCGCTGGGCTCCTGCCTCTTCCAGGCCCGTCCGCTCCTGCCGCCAGAGTTCCAGCTCCTTTTCCCGCCGCCGCTGCTCGTTCTCCTGCTCCTCCAGCCAGGTGCTCTGTTGTCGGATGCTCTGGGTTTGAGCCGTAAGATTCTGGCGCAGCTGCTCCAGCTCCTGATACCGGGGCAACTCCGCTTCCAGGTCCGCCAACTGAGCCCGCAGGCCTTCCAACTGTGGTGCCTGTGCCGTCTGGGCCTCCAGCTGCTGTTGCGCCGCCTCCCACTGGGCGGCACAGGTCTTCCGCCGGGCTTGGGCCTCTTCCAGCTGGCTTTGGGCCTTTTCCAGCTCCTCCGCCTTAGCCAACAGGGCGGTGACAGCCTTCCACTCTCCGTCCAGCTGTTCCAGCTCCTCACTGCACTGGGTGTCCCGCTCCCGGTCCTGCTCCAAGAGGGCCTCCAGAAGTTCCACCGTCTCCTGGATGGGCAGCTCTCCCGCCCAGGCCCGCTCCCACTGGGGGTACATCGGGTCCTCCTGGGGGCAGAGCACCCCGTCGATGTACTGTTTGACGCTGGCTCGAGCCGCCTCACACTCCCTCTGTAATGCGCCGCTCTCACTTTTCACCTTTTCCTGGAACACCATGTACCCTCGGGTGGGAAAGAGCTTGCGAAAAATCTCCTGTCTGCTGCGGGTATCTGCCAGCAGCAGCTTGAGAAAGTCGCCCTGAGCGATCATGGCAATCTGGGCAAACTGGCTGCGGTCCAGTCCGATGATGTTCACGATCTCCCCGGTAACCTCCCGGGTCTTGGTGACCAGGCGGCCGTCAGGGAGGTGCAGCTCCGCCTCCGCCCGCTGGAGGGTGGTGCCGCCCCCTCGCTTGGCGGGGCGCTCATACTCCGGGGAACGCCGGACCGTGTAGGTCTGCCCGCCGTAGGAGAACACCAGCTCCACCCAGGTGGGGGTGTCCGGCTGGGCGTACTTGGAGCGGAACATGGAGGGGTCCCGGTTGTCCCCGCTGGGCTCTCCGTACAACGCATAGGTGATGGCATCAAAGAGGGTGGTCTTCCCCGCCCCGTTGTCCCCGGTGATGAGGTACAGCCCCCGCTCCCCCAGCTGCTCCAGGGGAATCTCCATCTGCCCGGCGTAAGGGCCGAAGGCGGACAAGGTCAAGTGTAATGGTCTCATCTCTCACCCTCCCAAATGGATTCCATCAATTTCTGGGCAAAGGTCCGCTGCTCCTCCCCCATGGGCTGCCCGTTTTGCAGGGCGTAAAACTGGTCCAGCAGTTCCAGCGGGGACTTCTTCTCCTGGTCTTCCTCCATCTCAATGGAATGCTCTGCCCGGGTGCGGCAATTGTCATAGTCCAGCTTCATCAAGTGGGGATATATGATCCGCAGCTTGGCCATTCCGTCGGGGATGTCCTCCTCGTCGGTGAGGGTGATATGGACATAGTCCTGGGGATAGCGGGTGCCCTGGTAGAAGTCCCGGAGGGTGAGCTGCTCATAGCTGCCCCGCAGCTCCACCAGGTCCCGCAGCGGGGTGAGGGGCACGGTGCGCACCGCCACATTTCCCTTCTCCCCCAGCTCCACCACCGTCACAGACTTGTGGTGTCCCGCCTCGGAAAAGGAGTATTTCAGAGGGGTACCACAGTAGCGCACCGTCTCCCGCCCCACCGTCTGGGGCCCGTGGAGGTGGCCCAGGGCCACGTAGTCGAAGGGGTCAAAGGCGGACACATCCACCTGGTCGGTGCCTCCCACCGATACCTCTTCCGAGTCGCACCGGGTAGCCCCGGTGACAAACTGGTGGGTCACCAGGATGTTCCGCTCCCTCCAGTCCACCTCCATGGCCTGGATGGCGGTGGTGACCGCGTCGGTGTAGCTGGCAATCTCCTGGTCCGGGAAGTATCGCCGCACATGGGCGGGCTTGACAAAGGGGAGCAGATAGATGTGCACCGGGCCATACTCATCGACGAGGGTATACACCGCCGCCGTGCCGTTGTACACCGGGGCGATGTGGATGCCGCTTTGCTCCATCAGCCGCCCGCCAAAGGCCATGCGTTCCGGGGAGTCATGGTTGCCGCTGATGAGATAGACCTGGAGCCCCCGCCGGGACAGCTGGACCAGGAAGTCATCCAGCAGGGCCACTGCCTCCGCTGTGGGTACCGACTTGTCGTACACGTCCCCGGCGATGAGCACCCCCTGAGGCTGTTCATCCTCTACAATACGTATAATTTCTTTCAAAATATACTGCTGGTCCTCCAGCATGGAATACTCGTTGACCCGCTTTCCCAGGTGCAAGTCGGACAGATGGATGAATTTCATACGTCTTCGCTCCCCCGCTGGATGGTCTGGGCCAGCACCTGGGCGGCCAGGTGGGAGCCAGCCTCACTGGGGTGGTAGCTGTCCTGGGCGTACAGCTCCTGTTGGTCCGCCAGCTGGTAAAACCGGGTACCCACATCCGCCATCAACGCCCCGGTGTCCTGGGCCGCCTGGGCGTAGGCCTGGTGGAGCTGCTGGTACATCTGGTCGTAGTCCATGCCAAAGGCCCGGAGCTTCGCCCCGCCCCGCTGATAGGCCCAGGTGGCGTAGAGCACCGGTACCGCTCCATTGGCCCGAATCTGCTCACACAGGCGGGTGACGCTGCTGAAAAAGGACGCCGGACTGGTGATGGGGCCGTTGCTCATCTCCTGGAGTACCACATAGTCCCATTTCTCCTCCCGCAGCGCCGCCTGGGTGGCGGCCCCCATCCGGGTGTTGGGGTTGAGCTGCTCGGACAGGCGCGCCCCACCTCGGGTGTGGGCTACCACCTCCGCCCCAGTGAGCTCAGCCAGCATGTCCGGCATATCGTTAAAAAAGGTAAAGCTGTTTCCCAGCATTAAAATTCTCATGGATGTTCCCTTCTTTCATGGTATGGGTTCTTCCTCCAGCATGCCCCCGTGGAGATGGAGCATCTTGTGGGCCATCTCCACCGTGGAGGGGTGGAGGATATGGGACACGGCAATCACCGTCAGGTGAGGGATGGAGAAAATCAGTGTCTCAATCTCCTGGGCGGTGGCCGGGTCCAAGTGGGAGGTGCCCTCGTCCACCAGCAAAATCTCCGGGTTGGAGAGCAGGGCCCGGGCAATGGCCAGCCGCTGCTTTTCTCCGCCGGAGAGGAAGGAGGCGTTCTCCCCGATGGGGGTGTGGACCCCCTGGGGCAGCCGGGCCACCATTTGGGCAAGCCCCGCTTTGTCCAAAGCCTCCATCACCTGCTCCTGGGTGTAATCCCGGTAGAGCCGCACGTTTTCCAGGATGGTGTCATCAAAGAGGAATGGCTCTTGGGGAATACAGCACAGTTTGGCGGCATAGGCTGTCCGGTCCACCTGCTCCACCTCCACCCCGTCCAGGGTCACAGCCCCGGCCTGGGGCGGCAGCAGCCGCTGCAAGAGTTTCAGCAGGGTGGATTTTCCGCAGCCAGACTCCCCGTGGATGATGTACTTCTTCCCCTTTTCAAAGGCGTAGCTCTGGCCGCTGAGCAGCGTGCGATCCCCATAGGAGAAGGTGACGTGGTCCAGGGACAGGCTGTGGGCAAAGGGGCCGGGTTGGAGACCCCCTTGGGGACGCTGAGGCCCTGTCACCAGCTGCACATACTGCCCCACCACCTTCAGGGCCGATTTCAGCTCGGCAATGTCCCCGCTGATGGTGGTCAGCGGAGAGGCAATGTACACCATCAGCTGGGCAGCGGCAATGATGGCAGGCACACCCAGGTGTCCGGTGAGGGTGAGAAAGGCGCCGATGACGTAGATGCCCAGGTACATCACGTTGCCGATGGCAAAGGACACCTCATAGGACATGGCGTTGATCAGTTTGGAGTCGCTGCGGGCCCGCTCGGTTTCCACGCTCTTCTTCCGGTGCCGCCCGGTGAGAAAGCCCAAAATCTGATACAGCATAGAGGTCTCATAGGACAGCAGGTCCTCTTTAGCGGTGACCATATACCCCTCATTGCACTGAGCGTAATACCGCCCCTTCTCTGTGATTTTCTTGGAGAAAATAGCGGGCACCACCATCTGTAGTCCTGCCAGCAGCAGTACGTATATCCCCAACCAGGGGCTCAGCCATATCATGGCCACGGTGGCCACCACAAACTTTAACACCTCGGGATAGAGGCGCAACAGAGCGGTGAAATAGGACTCCCGGACGATCTCCATGTTGCTGGTCAGCTCCGCCAGGTACTCCGCGGAATTGTTCTCCCGAAACTTGGGATAGGGCAGATACATCACATGCTCATAGACGTCCTGCTTCAAGGCGGCAATCACCCGGCCCAACAGCAAAATCCGGGCCCGTTTCACGCCGTAGCCCACCCCGAAGCCCAGCAGCACATAGAGGGCGTAAAGGCCCACATACCGCCCCATGTCCTGCACTTGGCCGGACATGGCATAGTCCACAGCAGAGGCCATAGCCGCCGCCAAGCCGATCTCCACCAGAGCGTTGAGGGGCGCCAACAGGAGATACAGGGCCAGGTGTCCTTTTCCCTGTCTGAGATAGGTAAAAAACAGCCACAGGGGGCGCTTTCTCTCGTTCATCTTGTTCCTCTCTTTCTCGCAAGGGTTCCACACACAGATACCGTTTATTATAGCACACCCGCCCCCATCCATGAAGGGTAAGTTTCCTTCCTGCACAATCAGACAAAAAGGGATGCGCTGCAAACCTGACAGGTTTGCGGCGCATCCCTTTTTCTTATTTCGGCTGTTTTCTCATCCTAAATAGATTCAGTTGCGGCGGCGACGACGCACCACGGCGACAGCGCCCAGCGCCATCGCGGCAGTGGCCAGAGCGGCCACATATCCCATCAGCTGAGCGGAGTCGCCCGTCTGAGGCACGTTCTCCGGCTTCTGGGTAGCCTGGGGCTGGTCGGTGGTCTCAGGGTTCTGAGAGCACTCCGGCTGGTCCGAAGGCTGAGTCTCGCCCTCGGCGGTGAGGCCGTTCATGGCAGCGGTGAGGGCGGCCACAGCCTCATCCACGGTCTTCTGGTCGTCCTCAGACAGGGTGGCATCCGCCATCACAGCCTGGGCATTGACCAAGGCCGTGCGGAAGGTGGCCACGGACTCGGCGGTGTAGCCGGAGAGGTCCATGCCCTCAGCCTTGCCGATGAGGTCTTCCAGGATGGACTTGTCCGCCTTGAAGCGTTGGGCCAGGATGGCGTCCAACAGAGCCTCCGCCACAGGCTGGATGTCCTCGTCCATGGCATCGCCGTCGGCGGCCACATCCTTGGCAGCGGCCAGAGCGTCCACCAGCTGCTGCCAGTAAGTCTCCACATACTTGTCGGCCTCAGCCATCATGCCGTCGGCCTTGGTGATGAGCTGCTCCAGCAGGGTCTTGTCGCCCTGGGTGAGGCCCAGACCCCAGATGCCCTCCAGCAGGTTGTCCCAAGCGGCGTTCACCTGGGCCTGGTCGGCGTTCTCGTCAGCCATCACGGCCTTAGCCTCGGTCAGAGCCTTTTGGAA
This sequence comes from Pseudoflavonifractor sp. SW1122, assembly GCF_012027765.1. Taxonomy (NCBI): domain Bacteria; kingdom Bacillati; phylum Bacillota; class Clostridia; order Eubacteriales; family Oscillospiraceae; genus Pseudoflavonifractor; species Pseudoflavonifractor sp. SW1122. The sequence goes on from NZ_SJOS01000004.1 coordinate 36,389, forward strand.
GGCGGCCACGGCGGAGTCGGTGACACCGTCGGTGGACAGGGTCTCGGCATAGGCGATGGTCTTCTCCAACAGAGTCTTGTCCACATCGCCGGGCTCGGGAGTGGGCTCCGGCTGACCCAGCACCTCCACAGCAGTGGAATAGGCCATCTGGAAGCCGTCATACTTGGCGGTGACGGTGGCAGTGACAATGGTCTTTCCAGAGCCCGCTACGGTCACCACGCCGTCCTGATACGTGGCCACGTCCTCATTTTCAGATGTATAGGTCACGGTGACATAGTCCTTGACGCTGTCGGGAAGGGTGAACACCTGGGCGGTCTTCCCTGCCTCCAGCTCCACCTGGGCCTCTGCCTCCTGGATGAAGGCGAAGGGGTTCACCGCCTCATCCCGGTAGTAGAGGTGGTCCAGGGTAAAGCGCAGGGTCCGGACCGCCTGGTCCACCGCTGCAAAGGTGTTCTCCACACCCTCCGCAGCCTCAACGGCCTGAGCCAGACGCTGGGCGCTCTCCAGGGTGAGCAATGTGGTGTCCACCGCACGTGCCTGCTCCAGCAGAGTGTCCAGCTGGGAACGGTCAAAGGCAGTGACGGTGAAGTCAAAGCTCACCTCATAGCGCAGCAGGCCGTTCTGGAACACTGCCGTGAGGGACACGTCGGTGTCCACCTCCGGGCTGGTCACAGTTCCGTCCGTGGCGATGACGTCGGGATTGCTGCTGGTCCAGGTCACATCCATGCCTCCGGCAGTCTGGGGCAGGGTCAGGTCATAGCGCACATTCTGGGCGCTGTCGTTGTCCCCCAGCAGCTGGGCAGCCTCAAGGGTCCCCTCCACACTCTGCTGGAACATAGCCTGGAACTCATCCATGGCCTGCTCCTGCACTTCCTCCTGGGACAGGGCGATGTTGTACACCCGGACCTCATCCACCAGGCCGTCAAACAGGGCGTCCCAGTTGTTCACGCCCAGGTAGATGTCCGCATTGGACCCAGTCAGGGGGTTGTTGCTCTGGACGGTACCCAGGCTCACGCCGTCCCGATACAGGGTGGCCTGGCCCTGGGTGCCGGTGATGGTGATCTGGTGCCAGGTGTCGGCGGGCACGGAGGTGGTGGCCAGCGTGGTCCAGCTAAATCCGCCGCCATTGCCCCAGAACTTCAGCTTGGAGGTGTTGCTCTGGCTGCCGGACAGGGCCATCCAGTTCTCCGGGTCGTGATAGCCCAGGAGGAGCAGCACCTGGTTTTCCGCCAGCGCGGAATGGTTTTTCACCCAGAAGGACACGGTGTATTCCTCCCCCATATCCTGCTGGTTGAGCTTCAGACCGTAATCGCCCAGGCGGACCGCCTGGCCGTCCCGGCCCTGCTCATAGCTCACTTCTCCGGTGTAGCTGCCCAGCTTGTACCCCAGGGCTTGGGCATCGGTGCCGCCCTCCACTCCGTTGTCCAGGGTGTTCTCAAAGTCGAAAGAGGCCACCAGGCGGTCATCCAGGGTGCCGCCCACCGTCACGTTGGTCTGGGCGGTCTTGGTGACAGAGCCCAGGGTCACGGTGGTGGTGATGACGGCGTTGCCGGAGGCCACCGCGGTAACCACGCCGTCCTGGGAAACCTGGGCCACGGTGTCATCGCTGGTCTCATAGATGACGGTGGGGACAGCTGCTGCCACCACCGGGTGCATGGAGACCTCAATGGACTGGGTGCGCCCCACCACCATGCTCAAGCTGGAGGTGGCGGTGATGCCAGTCTGGTCCAACAGGGTTTCGGTGGAGGTCTCACTGTCATAGAGACGGTAGATCTCCGCCTCACTGAGGGTGCGGTCGTACACCTTCACCTCGTCCACCAGCCCGGTAAACTCCTCGTCCCAGTTGTTGACACCCACATAGATGTCCTGGTCTGCCCCGGTGAGGGGTCCGTTGCTGGTCCCAGACCCGCACAGTTCCCCGTCCAGGTAGGCGGCCACGCCGCCGGAGGAGCCCACCAGGGTCAGCTGGTGCCAGCCCCCGCTGAGGTCGGCACTGCCCAGTGTGGTCCAGGAATAGCCGTTGCCGTTGGCCCAGAAACGGCTGTTGGTCAGGCCGTCGTGTTCTGTTCCGCCCACAGCCAGCCACTTCTCCGGGTTATGATAGCCCAGGAAGAGGACGCTCTGGTTATACACCACCGAGCCGTCCCAGTTCAGCCACAGGGACACGGTGAAGTTGTCCCCCAGGTCCTCCCGGTTCAGCTTCAAGCCGTAGTCCCCCAGCCGGAGGGCCTTGCCCTCCTTACCCGCTTCATAGACGGGGGCGCCGCTGTAGGCATTGAGCCCCGTCACGATGGCGGAGGCACCGCTGCCCCCCCTTTCATCGGCGAGGGTTTCGCCGTCAAAGGAATAGGCGGCCACCAGTCCGTCCTCCAGAGCCACGCCCTGGGCGCTGGCCTGGAGGTAACCCGGCAACGAGGTGCTGGTAAACACCATGGCCCCGGCCAACAGGGCAGAGATGAATTTATTGTGTTTCATATCCCTGTCTTCCTCCTCTCAGCGGTAGTCCTGGTCCACCACGGTGATGGTGATGGAGGCCTCATATTGCCTGCCTGCGTACTCGTAGGTGACCCGCAGCTCCTTCTTGCCTGTGGTGCTCATGTCCACCTCAGAGGCATTGGTGGCATAGGTGTCCACCGTCACATACTGGCCGTCCCCCGTCTGGAGCAGGATGCGGATGTCGTCGGTGTTCAGGGTCTCCCCCACCGTGTACATCCGGGTGGTCTTCTGCACGTCGGCAGGCTGGCTGGTGGCGGCGGTGTCCTCGGTGGAGACAAAGAAGGTGGCCTCCTCATCCCCCACGTCCTGGGCCAGCAGCAGATCGCCGTCCCGGCTGACCAGATAGTAACCGGGGTACTTCACGCTCTCAAAGCTCACGCCCTTTCCGGCAAAACCCTCCAGGGTGCGGAAGGTCATGCGCAGAGCCTCGTCCTGGGTGCCACCGGCGTCCTGGGCCAGCACCACAGGGATGGTGTCCCCGGAGCTGTCCCCGGCGGTGAGGTACAGGCCCGGCTTGTTGTTGGACTCAATGGAGACGTACTCCTCCACACTCTTGTCCGCCTTGCCGGGGTTGATTTCCCACTCCTTCTCGGTGCCGGTCTGGAAGAAGTCCACCAGAATGTCCTTGCTGCCCCGGGCGGTGAGGCTGGCGGTGCTCCAGTCGGTGATGGGGTAGAAGGAGTCGGACAGGGAGTTTTCAAAGGGCTCGTTGGCCACATAGGCCCCGGTGTAGTCGGTGATGGTGCTCACCGTGCCGGTGAGGCCTACAGCGGTCTTGGCGATGGGGTCGATGGTGCCATCGGCATTGATCTCCATTTTCTCCACACAGGCCACCCGGCGGAAGCCGCTGCCGTGGGGCAGACTGCCGTCGTGGTAGACAAAATAGGTCTGACCCTGGAAGTCAAAGACTGCCATGTGGTTGGTGTTGCCTGTGGCAGAGGGCTCCATGAGGATGCCGCCAAACTCCCACTCGTTGGTCATAATGTCATCGGTGGTGGCATAGGCCATCTGCTCCCGCCAATCGGTGGCAAAGAACATGTAGTAGGGGCCAAAATAGTTGCCGTTTTCGTCCTGCTGCCGGTAGTAGTAGGGGGCCTCGGTGTAGCTGTGGCCCTCAAACTTGTCCTGGTCGTTGAAGATCTCGATGCCGTTCATCTTGCCAATGACGATGTCATTGGGGGTGCCGTCCTCCGAGTAGTAGCCCACGGAGAGGTGGGCGGGGTCGCCGTCCCGGTCCAGGATGGAGACCATGTCCTCGTTGAGCTCACAGACGAAGAAGCGGTTGTTGCCCCAGCCCAGATACCGGTGCTCCACTCCGTTCTCATCCGTCTCCATCCAGATGGTGGGGTCGATGTCCTCCCAGGTGTGGGGGCCGTTGGGGGTGTCGATGTTGCGCACCAGGGGGTGGCCAATGTCCACAAAGGGGCCTGTGGCCTGGTCGGCCACCGCCACGCCGATGGACTTACCGCCGCCGTTGGCCCGGTCGGCCTCGGTGCAGTAGTACAGATAATACTTGCCGTCGCTGCCCTTGTCCACCTGAGAGGCCCAGGCGGACACGTCATCCGCCGCCCAAGCAATGTCAGCAGCGTTGAGGATCTCTCCCTCATAGGTCCAGTTCTCCATATCAGTGGAGGAGTAGCACCGCCAGTCCGGCATGTGATAGTACTCACCGGTGGAGGTGTCGTGGCCTACGTAGCAGTATACGGTGTCCCCGTCCACCAAAATGGAGGGGTCGCCGCCGTACAGCACGTCGCCGTTTTCATCAAAGCCCAGCATGGGATTGCCGGACACACTCTTGTCCAGGACTTTCACCTGGGGCTGGGTCTCTTGCCCTGCCACGGCGGCGTAGCCGCCCACGGCAATGCACATAAGCATTGCCGTGGCAGCCGCCACAAACCGTTTTTGTTTCATATGCTGTCTTTACCCCCGTTTCTTTGTTCCAAAGCTGACCACAAACATCAGTCCTACCAGAGCCAGCAGAGCCACTACTGCGGGCAGCACCACATTGGCCTGGTCCCCGGTCTGAACGCTTCCGCCCTCAGAGTCGGGCTTCTGGGTAGCCTGGGGCTGGTCGGTGGTCTCGGGCTTGTCCGAGGGCTGAGTCTCGCCCTGGGCGGTGAGGCCGTTCATAGCAGCGGTAAGGGCGGCCACGGCCTCGTCCACGGTCTTCTGGTCCTCCTCAGACAGGGTGGCATCCGCCATCACAGCCTGGGCAGTGACCAAGGCCGTGCGGAAGGTGGCCACAGACTCGGCGGTGTATCCGGTCAGGTCCATGCCCTCGGCCTGGCCGATGAGGCCTTCCAGGATGGACTTGTCCGCCTTGAAGCGTTGGGCCAGGATGGCGTCCAACAGAGCCTCCGCCACAGGCTGGATGTCCTCGTCCATGGCATCGCCGTCAGCGGCCACATCCTTGGCAGCGGCCAGAGCGTCCACCAGCTGCTGCCAGTAAGCCTCCACATACTTGTCGGCCTCAGCCATCATGCCGTCGGCCTTGGTGATGAGCTGCTCCAGCAGGGTCTTGTCGCCCTGGACAAGGCCCAGACCCCAGATACCTTCCAGCAGGTTGTCCCAAGCGGTGTTCACCTGCTCCTGGGTGGCATCGGTGTCGGCCATCACGGCCTTTGCCTCAGCCAGCGCCTTCTGGAAGACAGCCACGGCGGAGTCGGTGACCCCGGTGGTGTCCAGCTTCTCTGCATAGGCAATGGTCTTCTCCAGCAGGGTCTTGTCCACATTGCTGGGCTGCTCCACCTCTGTCACAGTGACGACAAAGGTATCGGTGACGGTGATGGTGTCCTCGGTGTAGCTGACGGTGATGGTTTGTGCACCCACCTGGTCCTTGTCATATCCGGTGACGCTGGCCTGGGCAGTGACATCCTGATTGGTGCCGTCGCTGTACACGGCGGTAACGGTCATACCGGTGAGGTCCAACTCCTCGCCCTGGGTGTACTCGGTCTTGTTGGGGGCGGTGACCTGGATGGACTCCAGCACCACGTCCTCCTGATAGGTCAGGTTGTCCATGACCTCTTGCAGGGCCTGGGCAGCGGCGTCCGCCTCGTGGGTGGTCTGAACGGTGGTCAGAGCCTCCTCCGCGGCGGCAATGGCCTGAGCCAGAGCCTGGGCGCTGTCCTGGGACAGGGCGTCCATGTCGATGCTCTTGGCGGCCTCAAGGGTCTGCTCCAGCAGGTAGGTGCTCACATAGTCCTCAGAGCCGTAGGCGCGCTGCAGAGCGTCATACTCCTTGGCGGTGAGGGGCATCACGTAGCCGTGGCGGTACTTGCTGGGCATGGAGTACTGGCTGTCGTCCAGCATGGTGAACTCCCCGGAGGACAAATCAGTGGTAATCAGAGGATAGTAGCCCTGGCCTCTGGCGAAGCGGTCCACCATCAGGCACCACTGGTCCTCACCCTCTGCATTCTTCTCATTGAGCTTGAAGATGATAGGACCTTCCACAGCTCCCTGAGCGGCGGGCAGATTGCTGCTCAAGTCCACAGACTCAATGGGAGTGAAGGTGCCCAGCACAGAGTCGGCCACGTCAATCTCGATGATGCCCCGGCTCTCGTTCTTGGTGTAGCGGTAGTACTTGCCATCGCTCTCGATCATGGTGGAGTCGATGACCTTGATGCGCTTGCCGTTGGCATCGGTGCCACCGGCGTGGTAGAGCACGGGATCGGTGAAGGTGCGGAAATCACGGGTCTTGCTGTAGTAGATGGCGTGATTCTCATACTCCTGGGCGATGTTGCCCTCCTCGTCCAGCTCAATGGAGGTGGCGGACCAGTACACCACATACTCACCGGTAGTATCATCGTAGATGAACTCCGGGGCCCAGGTGCATCCGGCGTTCTCGGGGGCGATCTCGGCAATCCAAGGCTCGCTCCAGTTCACCAGGTCGGTGGACTCCCACACCACAATGCCGTGGCTGCCGCTGCCGCCAGCGCCGGGCCAGTTGCCGCCGTTGTGGTAGATGCTCAGGTCGGTGGCGATCATGTAGTACTTGTCGCCCTCGGGCGCGCGGGCGATGAAGTGGTCCCGCAGGCCGCTCTCACCGATGTTGCTGGTGAGCACCGCCTGGTTGTTGTTCAGGTCGGTCCAGTTCAGGCCGTCCTCGCTGATGGAGAAGTAGGTCTGCTCGTGGGAGGCAGCGGCCTCGTTGCCAGTGAAGTGGACAAACAGGTAGCCCACATAGTCGTCCTCGGTGACGGCTTCCGCCTTGGCCTTGACCACCACGTCATAGGTCTTGGTCACGGAAGTCTGGCCCTCCTTGGAGAACACAGCGGTGAGGGTGACGGTCTGGTCCTTCTCCCCGCGGGTGACCACACCAGCGGGGGTGGCGTCGTAGTTCTCGTTTTCCACCACAGCGGTGCTGATGACGTCCTCGTTGGAGGAAGTCCAGGTGATGCTCACGCCGTCCTGCTCCTGGGGCAGGGTGATGTTGCCCCGGATGTCGTCGGCGTTGGGGATGGTAAAGGTCTCGGCCACCCGCTGCACGTCCTCCAGCATGGCCAGACGGTCCGCCTCGTCCTGCTCATAAGAGGTCTTGACCTCCCACTCAGACATGGCATAGTCGAATACCTTCACGTTGTCGAAGTAGCCACGGAAGTACAGGTCCTCCCCATAGAAGGACTTGCCCAGATAGGCCTTCAGGTTGTCGCCCAGATCGGAGATGCTGATGCCGGTGTTCTGCTTCTCTGCCACCAGCTCACCGTCCCGGTAGATGCTGATGCTGTCTCGGGTCACCACCAGCTTGAGGTTGATCCAAGTGCGGCTGTTGTCGGGATAGGCGCCGCTCCAGGAGGCAATCTGCTCGGTGCTATAGCTACCAGTGGTGATAGCCAGCTTCAGGTTGGTGGGCATGGTCTTCAGGAACAGGTACTTCTGGTTGTCCTGACCAATGGTAAAGGTGAAGAAGTTGCCCCAGCGGGTCACTTCCTTGACGTCCATGGAGATGGTGACGCTGTCCATGCCGTCGAAGAAGCCCTCGGGGAAGGCCAGATAGCTGTCATTGCCGCCCCAGCCGTCGCTGCTGTCGCCGTCCAAGTAGAGCACCTGGCCGTAGTCGGGGTCCTGGGCGTACACAGCGCCGCCCTCCAGGTTGGCATCGTTGTCGCCCACGCTGTCCTTGGCGGTCTCGCCGTTGCAATCCTCGTCAAAGCTGTACTCCAGCACGGGCTGGGCCTCCTGGGCCTCGCCGGCCACCTTCAGGGTCACGGTGATCTCAGAGCCGCCCTTCACAAACTCCTCATCGGACATGTTCAGCACAGGCACGCCCTCGGAATCAAAGAACACGGGCTTGACGTAGGCGTGGCGGCAGGCGTCGTACAGGGGGTCGCCGCTGTGGTTGGCGTGCTCGGCGGCGTTGCGGGCGTGGTAGACGATGACGGGGTTGCCGTCCTCATCCACGGTAAAGGAGTTGTGGCCAGGGCCGCACAGCTCGTCGTTGAAGTCGCCGCTGGTCATGATGGGATAGGGGGTCTTGGTCCAGGAGTCGGGGTTCAGCAGATCGCTGGAGGCATCGGCGGTGAGCAGGCCGATGCAGTACTCCGCACCGGTGCCAGAGGCGGAGAAGGCCATGTACACCGTGCCATTGTTCTGGAGCACCGAGGGGCCCTCATTGACGGTGTAGCGCTGGAGCTCCCAGTAGTACTCCGGCACCGAGATAACCGAGCAGTTGCTGGTCAGCTGGGTGGGGTTGGCGGGGTCCACGCTGGCAATGTAGATGCTGGACACGCCGTTGGGGTTGTCCGCATTGCGGGTAAAGTCGGCCCAGGCGTAGTAGGCTTTGTCCCCCACCTCAAAGTAGGTCATGTCCAGAGACATGGCGTTGAGGGCGGTGGTATCCCCGGCCTTGAGGTTGATGCGCTGCGGCTCGCCCCAGCTGTCGGGGTTGGTGATGTCATCGGCGTTGTTGCACTTGAGCAGGAAGGGGCGCAGATCGAAGCTGTACCCGCTCTCCACCCGGGCGGCGGTGCTCAGGAAGTACCAGGAGTCGCCGATCTTGTGCAGCTCAGGGGCCCAGATGAACTGGCCGAACCCGTTGCTCTCGCTCTCGTCCCAGATCACATACTCCTGGGTGTCGGCCAGACCCTCGATGGTGTCCGCCACACGGATGACCAGGCGGTCATAGCCGTCCGCCCCGTCCTTGCCGTTGACGGGATAGGAGGCGGTGAAGTAGTACAGGTCCCGCTCCTCGTCGTAGGTGATGCTGGGGTCTGCCCGCTCCTCAATGAGGGGGTCCTGGGCGTCGGTGTAGTAGGCACTGCCGCCGATGGTGCCCCGGATGGTGTACTCCACGCCGGGACGGCTGGTGTCCACCTTGTCCAGGTCGGAGGTGTTCCAGCGCACATCGTAGGTGCGCTCTTCCCCGTTGGAGTACTGAGCGATCAGCTCACCCACAGCCTCATCCAGAGCCTGCTGGGCATCGCCGTTCTCCTCCACGGTCACCTCCTGGGTCACCGGGGTGATGGAGGTGTTGTAGGGGTTGGAGTACTTGGCAGTGAGCTTGTCATACTCCGCCTGGGTCAGGGGGATAGAGGTGGCCCACACAGCGTCAGAGGGCACACCAGACAGGCTGGAGAAGGTATAATTTGTACTATCCGCCTTTTCAAACACAGACAAATCCTTGGAGGTGTACTGGTACACGGTCCCAGCCTTATCCTCTACATACAAAAGGTATTCCTCTGCGGTCAAATCGTACACGCACGCCAGCTTGGCGATGCTGGACACGCCGGGCAGGGACACCGTGCGCTCGTTGGTGTAGTCGATGAGGTCGTCCGAGTCGTACACCAGGATGGTGGAGTTGTTGCCGCCATCCCCGGCGATCATGGCAAAGCGGTCTCCATCTGCCTTGCGCAGCAGCACGGGAGACACATAGGCCTTGGCCCCCAGGGTGGTGTATAGGATGGGCTGGTCCTTGTGCAGAGCGGTAAAGGTGCCGTCTGCCTCCTCCTGAGCAACCTTCATGCCGCCGGTCTGGCCACGCAGGCCATCGGTGGACAGATCGGGGTCATTGCTCACATAGGAGGCAATGTCCGCGCCCTGCTCCAGCACCACCAGCTTGACGTCCTTGGTCACATCGTCGGCCCCATCCAGGCTCAGGGTGGCGGTGAGGGTCACAGCGGCGTTGCCGTTCTGGGGGCGGGTCACTTTACCCTCAGACGTGACAAACTCCTCATCGCTGGAGGTCCAGGTGATGGAGGCAGCCCCGATGGAGTCGGGCAGCTCCAGGTCTCCGGCAATATAGCCAGCGCCCAGAGTCAGCTGGTCCCGATAAATGGCCAGATCGCCATTGGGGTCCTGCTTGGGCACCGTCACGGTAAACTCCTTGGTGTCAGACACCTGACCCAGGGAGATGGTGGCGGTGAGGGTCACCTGGGTGTCTTCCTCCGGGCGCACTACGGTGCCATCGGTGGCGATGACAGCGGGATTGCTGGAGGCCCAGGAGATGGTGGTGTAGCCACTGCTGCCCACGGTGGGCAGGGTCAGGTCCATGCTGGCCATGTCAGCCACGGTCAGAGCGGCCTTGTCCCCCGCCACAATGGCAGCGGCCTCGGTCTCGTCGGACAGGTACTCGGTGCGTACCTCGTCCTCGCTGAGAGCCTTGGAATAGACCTTGAAGTCATCCATCTTGAAGTCCCCAGAGTTCCAGTAGTGGGGGCTGGCTGTGCCCAGATAGATAAACTGGGTGGTGGAGACGAAGTCCAGCATGTAGTCGGTGCCCTTCCCCGGGTTGACGCCCTGGGTGGAGGGAGTCAGCTCCTTAACCAGGGCCCCATCCTTATACATGCGAATCTGCTGGTTGTCCATCACCACGGTGACATGCTCCCAGCCGCCGTCCTTGGTGACGGTACCGCCAAACTCCTTCATGTCCTGATAGGTGGCGGCGCCGGGATTGTCGTTGAAGTAGATGCTGCCGTTACTGGACATGCCATAGAATCCATCGGCGTTGCCTGTGCCGGAAGAGAAGCTCCAAATGCCCAGCCAGGTGTCCACGGCGTTGGCGTCAATCCATGCGCTCACCGTGAACCCCCCGGACAAATCTTCGCCGTACAGCGGGTTGTCGGTCTTGACCCAGCTCTTCCCGCTGCCCGACTTCATCACCTCGCCCCGGGTATCATCGGTGACAAGGGTGGGCTGGCTGGAGCCTTCTCCAGTACCCACGGTGCCGGGATGGACGGAATCTTGCCAGTTACCATTGAACTGGTAATTGGCCACCAGGCTGTCCTCTGGCGAAGCCGCTTTGGCCTGCACCATGCCAGGAACTGCCACGTAGCTGGACAACATACCTGCCGCCAGCAACATTGAAAGAACTTGCTTTTTCATATGCCCCTCCTATGTGATAAGATTGATTTCATCATACAACTTCCTAAATTTGTAGTCAACGAAAAATGCACATTTTTTACAGATTTGTGAGGAGCCAACAATACAATTTTGTAGATTTCACTCAATTTCCGGTACATCACATGTTATGTCCCTTTGATTGTTTCCAAAAAGAAATATAATCCAGCCCTCTGGATACCCACAGGCAACTTTGCTCAATTGGTTTTATTATACAATTTTATATTTTCCCTAAAAATATTCTCTCTTTTCTCCTCCTTCCGCCCTATCGGTTTCTATCGTGCAGGAAATATTACCACTACAAAACATGAAGATAGCAAAAGTCCGGCGCAGAACGTCGCGTTCTGCACCGGACTTCTCATCAGGATAGAAGTAGCTGGGGTTCTCACCATAGAAAGGCAATGGCATAGAGCGCCGACACGCCAAATAGAGACAACATGGCCAGCACCACCAGGGCCACTGCCCCGCCCAACATCTGCCGAATCAGCCCCTGGCCCTGATGGGCTGCCAGAGGGGCAAATACCGTCAGGTAGCCGCCCCACAGCATCAGGCAGGCGATTCCAGCGGGATACCATGCTTGGCGCAACACCAGCTTTGCAAACTCCAGCATGGGTGGCCGCTGGGCCAAGCTCTCCACCAGCCATCGCTCCCAGGCTACGGGCGGGGCGTGCAGGATAAACTGCTGCACCGTTTCCGGCAGACGAAGCCACAAATTCTCGTCCATCCGGGCCAGCAGAGACACCGCTCCGCTCTTGTACAGCACCACCGCCATCAGCCCCAGGCCCAACAGCATTCGTGCTATGCACAGCACCGTGGCCCACAGAGGATGCCCGTCCTTCTCCTCTTTTTTCTTTTTAGACCTTCTGAATTTGAAGGACGGAAGGGAGATGGACCGGGACGGTGCACTCCGCCGCTGCTTGGTGCGCTGCTGTGGGGCGGGCGCGCTGGGACCGGGACGGCGGCGCTCCACCACCCGCCAGTTGACGCGGCACACCCACTCTGCGGCAGCCCGCTGAGGCGTGCACGCGGGGGCCAGGAGGTCCGCCGCTGCACGGATAGCAGCGTCCTTCTCCCTGCCCTGTTCCACATGGTCCAGATATGTTGCATAGAGGCCAGCTCTGGCAAAGGCCTCCAACATCGCTCCATAGGGGGCCAGGGCCGGATTGGCCCGGGCCAGCTGGCCAATCTGGGGGTCGCCCAGCACTTTGGTGCCGTAGCGACGTACCAACTCCCGCAGCGCTTGCTGGGCCTCGCCCTGCCCATTGCGCTGCATGTGACTCTCTCTTGACTCCTCTCTGGGTTGTAGCCCATGATTTGGATTCAATTCTAATTTCACCACTTTCGCCTTCTTGGGCGGCGTCTCTCACACTGCCTCTGGAATTGGCCCTTATCATACCACAGTTCCAGAAATAAAGTCAAATGACAAGAGACGGTTCCTCCCATGGGAGAAACCGTCTCTCTTGTACCAATCAGTGGGCCAGAAGCGCCTGCACGCCGAAGAACAGCAGCACCAGCGCGCCCAGCACAATGCGATACCAGCCAAAAATCTTGAAGTCGTGTTTTTTCACAAAGTTCATGAGGAATCGGATGCACACCACCGACACCACAAAGGACACCACAAAGCCCACAGCCAGAATGGCGGCCTCTTCCCCGGTGAAGACGGGCTCTCCTGCCATCAGCTTCTCGGCAAAGAACTTGCCCAGCTTCAGAATGCTCACGCCCACCATGGTGGGGATGGCCAGGAAGAAGGAGAATTCAGCGGCGGCGGGTCGGGCGCAGCCAATGAGAATGGCGCCCAGAATGGTGGCTCCAGAACGGGAGGTACCGGGGATGATGGACAGGGTCTGGAACAGGCCGATAAGTAAAGCGGTCTTCCAGGTGATGTCTCCGGTACTGCGAACAGAGGGGGTCCGGTGCAGGTTCTCCACATAGAGGAACCCAAGGCCATAGATGATCAGAGCAGCGGCCACCACCCAGGGGGTCATGAGGTGCTCATCCATCCAGTCGTTCAAGGGCAGGCCCACCACCGCAGAGGGGATACAGGCCAGCACCACCTTGCCCCACAGGTTCCAAGTGTCCCGTTTCTGGCGGACAGACTTGCGGGGAGAAAATGGATTGAGCCGGTGGAAAAACAGCAGCAGTACCGCCAGAATAGCGCCCAGTTGAATTACATAGCGGTACATATCCATAAATTCCGTGGTGACGTTGAGCTTGATGAACTCATCCACCAAAATGAGGTGTCCCGTAGAGCTGATGGGCAACCACTCCGTGATGCCCTCCACCACGCCTAGGAACAGAGACTTCAACAGTTCCAATACTAGCATAGAAAAACTCCCTTGTATGTCAGATTTCCAACACGTTCGCCGTGTTTTGGTGCACAGGTATCATGGGGACACATCCCCTCAACGTTCCTGCACAACGGCTGAGCCTATCTTTGACATCATACCATTTGGCGCGCCATTAATCCAGTGTAAATCGAAAACTTAAGAAATTTCTTAGGCTGGTCCTTTGGTTTCTTTATCTGTGGCCCAACCACGCTGGCAGCCATCTCATGAAGAAATACATAGCAACGGTCGCAAGCACAGAAAAAGCAATTATACCGAGAAGAATGCGCCCAAGGATTCCTAAGGTACGCAGAATGCTGTGAAGCACCGTCTGCTTTTGACCAGGCTTGGGCGTGTATGCGGGGATGCTCTTCCCCTGGATGTCGTACTTCTTCACATAGTAGGCCTTCCACAGATTGCTTCCTGCCAGACCTAATACCATGCCAATCAAAAGCGAACACCAAACCAGGAAATTGACTACAAACACCTGGCTGACATGGGAAAAGAACGTCTTAGCAAAACTCATCCCCAAGATACCAGCCAGTCCTCCAATCCCGAAAATGGCCGTTGCAGGACCTCTACGCACATCCTTTCTCTGTGTTTTCTTCTGCTTCTCCTGTTCCTTCTTTCGCTCTTGTGCTGCATAAAAGCGTCCGCTTTGGATGCGCCACCATACGGTACCGAAGTCCAGAATATTGACAAGCAACCACACACCTATGACAAGCAGATAGTACCAGTCCCCATACATTTGTGAAATCTCCAAAAACGACAAGGACATTAGCAAAAACATCAGTCTGGTAAATAGTCCGCTTCCACCGATATTTAAAAATTTCTGATAATAGGTAAATTCTCGATACTTCTGTTTGAGTGCCGCCGTCAGGATGCAATGGGCTAAAAACAGAGCGAACAAAATGGATGGTAGTACAAATCTATGGGCCATTGCGGCTAGGCCTAAAATGATGCATGAAAATATCCCATAGAGTCCCGAAAGTATACTTAACAAATCTAAGTCAATCGCATTTGTGTCACTCCACCTGACGTATGCCTCTGCATATTCTCTCTTCAAACATCATCCCTCCGCTCTACACGTGCATCTATCATACACCGTTCTCCATACACAGGCAAGAGCCCCGTGAACCAGATCGTTCACGGGGCTCTCTAACATCTCAAATTCGGTTGGGATGCTTAGTACAGCTTGGCGCCGGCGGGGATGTGGTCATCCACCATCAGCAGATGCAGCTTCTCCACGCCCTCCTCGTGGTGGACAGCGGAAATCAGCATGCCGCAGGAATCGATGCCCATCATAGGACGGGGAGGCAGGTTGGTGATGGCGATGCAGGTCTTGCCCCCAGCTCCTCGGGCTCATAATACTCATGGATTCCACTCAGAATCACACGGTCGGTTCCGGTTCCGTCATCCAGAGTGAACTTCAGCAGCTTCTTGGACTTCTTCACGGCCTCGCAGGAGAGCACCTTCACGGCACGGAAATCAGACTTGGAGAAGGTCTCAAAGTCCACGAAATCGGCGAACAGAGGCTCGATCTCCACCTTGGAGAAGTCGATCTTCTCCTCCACCTTCTCAGCGGCAGCAGGAGCGGCCACAGCGGCGCTCTCGGACTTCTTGGGCATATCCAGAGGCTTCATGGTGGGGAAAAGTTTTCCCAACAATTCGTACATCGTCATATTCATTCAAATCCTTTGTTTTGCTTACTTTCCCGAACTTCATAGGAATGCCAAACTGTGTCAGCCATTCTCTCACCGTATGCGTCTCAGTTTTGCCGCAGCGGATAGGATGAGTAAACAGAAACTCGATATCCTTGACATTCATATCCTTGGAATTCTTCACCGAGGTGTCAATGCAGATGGTTCTGCCGATCGGGTACATAGCGCAAACCACGGGCTTGCACTCATGTACAACGCACTTATTATTTTCGAGCAACGGGCAATGGCCGGCTGCATCATGGGGAACGATACGAACAATGGGCATATGCGAAGTGTCTCCGAGATAAGAGTCACAGTATTTCTTAATGAAATCGTAAGAGTTGTTTGCTTTTCTCAGGGAACACGCTTTTGAAGACTTCCATATATCTCTTATAACCCGCTTCTTTAATAGGGGCCAAAAAAGACGTCTCACTCCAGCATATCAGTTCCTCTTCCGGCACGTTATACGTATCCGGAATGAACTTGACTCCGTCATAGTGTGGACAATGTGGTTTTAACACTTTCTCCATTTCGGCTTATGTTTAACTTATTTGTATCGCACTTTCCAGAGCAAAGAAGGGTTAATAAGCATCAAAAAATAGTCGAATTAATTTTGTCCCAAATTTTATGTTATTTTTGGGACATTTGATTTTTGCATAAAAAAGAGTGCTTTCTCCTTTCGGTAAATTACTCCTTGATTGAAAAGAGTGCTTTAATCATTTTTGCAACTTCATCTGGAGCCGGATTTGTATTGTCAAGTTTCATATAGTTCTCAAACGGCAGTTCTTCGCCGTCATAGGAATTAAGGCGATACTTTTCGCTCGTTGCCCTCATTTCAGATTCGCTCCAATTGAGATCACGCTTCCGTTTGCTTTTTTATCCCCGGCATTTTATCCCCCTGCGGGGATAGGACAACCGCCCGGTATGTTTATCCCCGTTCATAATTGTTGATATAGGGATTATACCGTCTAATTTTGTAGATTTTTCCGAGATTTTCCGTAGAATTTTCGTAGTCGGTCGCAAGTTTAGACAAGAACAAACAACAAAATGCTGTATAATGTCAAATTTTACCGCCCTTTGAATACTGCACCGTAAGAAAAGACTTTATGGCTCAAAAACAGCCGCCATCTGTCTGATGGCGGCTGTAAAATGTTAGATATTCTGTTCCTTTTTCTTTCTGCTGTAAAGCGTCATGCCATAGACGCCGGCTCCGGATGCAGCCAGAAGACCAATCCACAGCATCATGTTGCTGCCGTCCCCGGTCTGCGGAATCGTTGTATCGGAAGACTGATCGCCCGCGCCGGTCTGCTCTCCGTCCTGAACCGTACTGGTTGAAAACGGCGTGTTGGAGCCAAGGATAGCATACTGGCTCAGATGGGTAGTCTCAAACACCAGGAAGTCACCTTCCACCACTGCATCAAAGCGTTCCAGCGGGTCACCCAGATATACCGCCTGATAGTATTTGTAGCCCTTCAGGTGGTCGTTCATCGGGATTTTGACCGTCATGGGGTTATCCTTGATTTCCAGAGCTTTACCGTCTTTTCTAACGCTGATCTCGTAAATGGACAGCAGGCCCGGCAGCTCCTCTTTCAGTTCCGGACGGCTTCCCAGCACGCTTTCCTGTGCAATGGTGTCGGCATAAAGCTCTGCACCCTCTGGTACGCCGTCGGTCAGGGAGATGGAAACGCCGGTATCGGAATAGGTCAGATCCTTAATTTTTCCTTCATCACCGGGCGTCGGAGTCGGCTCTACCGGGTCTTTAACGGGCACTGCCTTGATTACATCGTTGGTGCAGTAGTAGCTATACATGCCGGTCTTTACCACGTTGGTGGTATAGCCTGCCGGAATATCTTCTTCGGTCGCACCGCTGACGCCTTCTCCAGCCACAGGCACTACAATTTTTGTCAGGATTGTCTGACCCCAATCCTCCGCAGTTACGTCATCAACGGCGGTCTGATAGACCAACCACTGGGATTGATTCGGGTCTACTCCCCAATAAAACCTCTGCCCGTCCTTGATCAGCACTGTCATAGAGCTGATATCGCCTATTTTGGCGCTGATGGTTTCCCCTGAGTCGGTATATCCCTCAGGCAGAGCGTCCTTTTCAAGTCCGTCAACGGTAGCAATTTGAACGGCAAGATATTCTTTTTGGCTAGGAAGTCCTTCCACCTTCACCAGCTCGTGGATATAGCCCACAGGCTTGCCGTTTGTTAAATCGCTGTCGGTGTAGATTGTTCCGTAACTAACGCCGTATTTCTTTCCGTCCTCGCCCTTGGTGAGAACCTTCCAGTCTTGAGCAACATAATGACTTTCATATATGACATTTTCCCATTCGGTGGTCTCCCCCTCGATGCCGGAATTGGCGGTCAGGGCAAGCTCTGTTTCCAGATTACCTGTGAAGGGAAGGGTTGAGGATGTTGTCGATACAAAGGCCGCAGAATAAGTGTTTTCACCTGCGCTCTTATACGCTGTCACAGAAGCGTTTGAGCCGACCTTGAGCAGACCCTGTGTTCCCTCGGCCATAAAGCGGATCGCCGCAGTCTGAGACGTTTTGTTTTCATTGATGGTCAGGGAGCCGTCTCCGGTAATTTCCAGATTGCCGCCCCAGCCGAAGCCCCATACAACCAGTTCGGCGATATGATTGTCACCCACCAGATGAAGCTTCAAATCGTCGCCCATCTCGTTGGTGGCAAGGGTCATTTCCGGGTGGTTGTAGTTTGTCAGGGTGATGGTGTTGGTAGCCTTGTCATAGACAGCGCCCTCCACCGTGTCAGCCTCGCCGCCGTTGCTATAAAGTACATAGCCATCGGGTTCTTCTACACTGCTATCATACAGCTGCACCCATGCGGCGCTCATGTCCCCGGACGAGGGGCCGTTCTCCGCAAACGCCGGCACAGCCATTCCAACAGCCATACAAAGCGTCAGCAGTCCTGCAAGCAGTTTTCGCTTCAATTTCATAACTGATTTTTCTCCTTTCAAGATAACATTTATGTGAATACACGGGTTTGATCATTCTTTTTGGTGTGTCACCCCCCCTTTTTTCTCGGTGTTCTATGCCATCCGTTCCCCGGTGCGTTGGTGCATACCAAAGGATAAAGAAGGGATATCCCTTCTTGAAAAGGATACCGGCTGCGCCGGGGCGGGCTGTGGATTTTGCACGAAGCCCGCCCGCAGGCGCTTTTGCCGGTTTTGTTTTATCTTTAAGCCTTATTTCCCGGCCGCTGTTTTTTCCCGTTTGTAGAACAGCATCCCCAGCAATCCGCCGCAGGAGGCCAGCATCAGGCTGATCCACAGCATCATGTTGCTGCTGTCCCCGGTCTGGGGAACTTCCGTTACTGTGTCTGTTTTGTCCGGCTGTTCGGGTTTGGCTGGGTCGGTTGGGTCAGCCGGGTCAGCGGGGTCTGTCGGGGTGGTCGGGTCAGTCGGCCCAGCCGGATCGGTGGGATCTGTTGGAGTAGTGGGGTCAGTTGGGTCGGTGGGGTTAGAACCAAGGATTGCGTACTGGCTCAAATGGTCGGTTTCAAACACGAGGAAGTCTCCTTCCACCACCGCGTCAAAGCGTTCCAATGGGTCGCCCAGATACACCGCCTGATAGTATTTGTAGCCTTTCAGGTGGTCGTTCAGCGGGATTTTCACCGTCATGGGATTGTCCTTGATTTCAAGGGTTTCCCCATTCTGGCGGACGCTGATGTCGTAAATGGACAGCAGGCCCGGCAGCTCCTCTTTCAGTTCCGGACGGCTTCCCAGTACGCTTTCCTGCGCGATAGTATCAGCGGAAAGGGTCGCGTCCTCCGGCACACCGTCGGTCAGGGAGATGGAAACGTTGGTGTCGGAGTCGGTCAGCTCGGTAACATTTTTCTCCCACACAGCATAAAGCTGTATGTCATAGATACTGGTGGAAGCGGGGTTTTCACCGTATTGTAAGCTGCGGTAATAGCTTTCCCAATCGGCAAACCAGTTAGAATTTGCGGTGTTTGCAATTATGCTGTTACGTTCGCCAGACGGCGAGAAAGACCAGCCCGCAAAGGTATAACCCTCACGCACAGGAGCTACTGTGCTGACATCGAAGAACTTGCTGTCTTCTGTGCCTGTCTCGTCAATTTCACGGACAGCTTTTTCCCCGTCCTTCAATGCTCCGCCGTTGGGATTGAAAGTAACCGTACAGCCGCTTGTAAAGATTGGCGCCAAGTTTTTGTCCCCTGCCCCGTTTTTTAAACCGTTTTCAAAATCAAAGGTTATAAAGGTTTTACCGTCTTTTACCGTTATTGTTTCACCAAAACCAATAATTATATCATACCCTGATTCTCTCCAGTTTTTAAAATGATAGCCGGGCCGAACAGGATTTGGCAGAACAATCTGCTGCTCTTCCCGCTGGATATAATAGCGGTCAGGCAAATCCGCCAATTCTTCCTCGGTAAAATAGTTTTCCACGCCTTCATAGTTTATATTGTAATAAGGCTCATAAAAGGTAACATAGAACTCAGAGAAACCTCCGCCATACATCGATCGTACAGCCCCATGACCGACGTGTCCGCAGCCTTCTGTGCCCACTTCCTCGCCTTCGGGTTTTTTACCGCCGGCATAACAAGCGTCTAAACGCATGGGTAAACCAGTATTGTTAACATATCCTGCATTGAAAGTATGCCCCGGAAGTTCGCGTGCCGCTTCCAAAGCGGACTGTAAATTACTATATTCTTCTTCCCCATAGGCTGATGGGTCGATCTCTAATAACTTATTTTCATAGGCAATCTTTATCGCATTGTCATAATATTTTGTTATGGGTTCCAGCTTTGACAAATCCGGCGTGCTGGTTGTTAAATAGCCATCACTTACATACCTCGGTTCATGAGCACTGTAATTAGGACTATTAACATATCCCAAATACAGGTCTGCATTCATGAATTGAACCGTAGTTACATACTTCCAATACTGATAGTCCGCCGTGATACACGCGCAATTGCCCTTGTGAATATCAATGTTGGGCTGTGCGGTGAAACTCTCGCCGGGCATAACCAGTATATCCATGTTGGTACTAGGCGTATCCTCATTCAAAACGTGGTCTACGTGTGTGTATTGCGGTCCCTCCGCGCCCGGCTCCTGTTCAGCAGGCGTAGTGGCTGCGGCTGCCGGTACGGCCATTCCCGCCGCCATGCAAAGCGTCAGCAAACCTGCAAGTATTTTTCGCTTCATGATTGTTTCCTCCTTGTCAAATAAGATTGTTTATCCTTTGGTGTAAGCAAAGGATAGAAGGGGCGCCCCTTCTAAAAATTTTTCCTGCCGGCTGCCTGGGACAGGTTTTGCATGAAGCCCCGCCTGCAGGCGCTTTTGCCGGTTTTGTTTTATCTCTCAGCCTTATTCCTCGACCACCACCTTTTTCCGCCTGCAGTCCAGTATTCCCAGTACGCCGCAGGAGACCAGCAGAACGATATAGACGGCGTTTTGCCCTTTATCGCACTGGAGCGCTCTGCGGGAGAGCGGCGCCCTGCATTTCGGACAGAATTTCACGCTTGGGGCCGGCCGCTGTTCCTTACACAGCATAATGCCGATCCTGCACGAAACAGCGGCGGTTGATCATCAGCTCGTTCTCAAGGTACTGGGCAACCTTATCGGCTACGGCGGTCACCGCCCGTTCCTCTCCCTGGGCCGACAGGCCGGGACAGGGTTCACGCATGGAAACCGTCAGTCCGGTCCCCACATCCTGTATCTCTGTCGAAAGGCTGAAGGTGCTGACGTTCCCGTAAACCGAAAGCCGGGCGACCACCGCGCCGCTTTCATTCTTCCAGTATTCCGCCCCCTCCGCGTCCAGCACATCGTAAACAGCCATCTGCACATACCGCCGGACATAGGGAAGGAGCCTTTTCACCTGACGCATTCCGTTTCCCTCCTTGTCATGTATTCCTTGTTTGCGGTTTTCCGCCGCTTCCCTATTCGATGTAACCGCTGATGGGCTCTGCATACATTTTGGTTTCAGTCACCGGCTTGTAGCGGTCACTGCCGGTGCTTTCATACCATCCGGCCTCCGCCCGGTAGATTTCGCCGGTCTGCGTGTCGTACACGCGCTCGTAGCCGCCGGTTTCGTCGCTCTGCATCTGGCTGGTGATGTCCTGCTCGACGTTCCGGTCCTCCCAGGCCGCCATGATGATTTCCAGCCTCTCATTGGTGATGCGGCTGATTTCCTTTGACATCGCCACCTTTTCTTCACCGGCCTGCTCAGTGGCTTTTACGAAACTCTCAGAATAGGCGAGCGTTCCAAGGCATTTGGTGAGGACGCTCTCCCATTCGATGAAGGTATCCTTCGCGGCGGTGACCGCCATGACGTTGTATGCCATGTAGTAGCCGCCGTCCGCCCAGGGGATGATATATCCTACCGGCAGTCCTGCGGCAATATCAACGCTTCCGAAGTCCACCACCGACGCGGCGAACATCCCCTCGCCTTCCTTGCCGTTTTCGGTAAAGGACGCCCGCAGCGTCTCTTCTCCCAGAGCATACGAGGACAGGAGGCTGGCCGAGGCAAAGCGGTCGGTCACGGCAAAGCCGTCAAACCGGGGGAAGGTATAGCCGGCATAGCTCGGCTCCCACTGCTCTGCAAACACCGCGTATTCCGAAAACAGCTTGAAAAAGTTTTCGGTGGAGGGGGTTGTCAGCACCGGCGCCTGGGAAAGCATCTGCGCCCATGTGTTCCCCATGGTGACGTTATACGCATAGGCGTCCTTTCCCTCCTGGCTGTGCAGCAGGCCCTCCGCCTTCAGCAGGACAAACATCTGGTTGAGGGGCTGGCTGGGATCCTGCACCCGGATGGAATGGTACATGGCCGTACCGCCGCTGGTGACTGTCCAGCCCTTGGGGATCTGCAGGCTGAAATCCGCCGTTTCATACAGCTCGGTTTCGATGGACCTGGCCGCTGTCTCAGTGATTTTTACGTCGTTTTCTTCTTTCGTGATGGTCCCGTCGCTGTTGACGACAGGCTCCTTTCCGCCCGGCTGCCCCTGCCCGGCGCAACCGGCGAGGGAGAGCGCCAGCGCCGCCGCCAGCAGCAGGGATAATACGCTTTTCTTTTTCATAGCAGAATGCCTCCTGATCGATTTTTATTAATTTCAATAGCCATCCAGAGCGAGGAGCTTCTCCATCACATCCGGCGGGTATGCGATGTAGCCCGATTCATAGTCCTCGCCTATCGCCTCCGTGGCGGGGAGAAGCTTGTAGTCCGCCGTGATGATATAATCATGGGCGATGGTGAGCACGTCGCTGTAATACCGGCTCAGCAGCTCCAGCTTTACAAGCCGGTAGCGGTTGCCGCCGCCGAATTTTGGGAGATAGGCGGCGGGGGTGCCGTCGGCGTTGGTGGTCTTTTCCTCATAGCTCAGATCATTCTCGGAGATATCGTCGTACATGATCTGGTAAAACGCCTGATCGGTCGCCAGGATGTTCCCATTTAAGATGGCAACCGCTTTTTCTCCGTCCCCCACGGCCTCGTCCGCCACCTCGTAAACAATATAGCCGTCCTCATCGTCGTCAAAATAAATCCCTTCAAAGTTCTCGGAGGGGAGCTGTCGTTCTGCCGCCGCCTCCAGCTTCCCGTCTGCGATCAGCAGATAGCTGCCTCCGACGTGCACAATCCGCTGGGCTCTGTCCCGCAGCCCGACGTCCTCGGTCAGCGTTTTTCCGTCTGCGCTGTAGCGCCAGGCGTGCGTCAGGACAGGATGGAGATACTTGCTCTCCGTCGCAGTGTACGGGCCGTTGTTGCTGGCAGACTTGACCGAATACCGTTTGCCGCCCCGGTAGACCACCTCCAGGTCGGCGCCGTTGAAATCGTTGGCCTGGAGGTAGACGGGCTGTTCCGCAAGGGGCAGGGTTCCCACCTCCCGGCAGTTCTGTCCCCCCGGCAGGGTCGCGTCGCAGCGGTACTGATAGATTTTTCCGCCGGACAGGAAGACGCTGGACAGATTGCCGCCGGCCTTTTTGGGGTTGAGATCCGAAAAGACGGTTTGCAGGCTCAGCACGCCTTCTGCGCCGGTAAAGGTTTTGTAATCCGACTGGTCAAAGGCGACGCCCCGCTTTTTCAAAAGCTCCTGCTCCAGCGTTTCCGGCTCAGGTTCCGGCTCCGGCGCCGAAGCGGCAGGCGTGCTGCTGGCGGACGCTGTGGAGCTGCCTGTATCGGAAGACGGCTCCGAAGGCTCCGTCCCGCCGGAGCAGCCGACAAGCAGCAACCCCATCGCCAGCAGAAGCGGCAGCAGCCGCCTGCAGAGGCTTCGCTTTTTGGTATATTGAATCAAATCGGTTTGTTCGTTCATTCTCTTTCCTCCTGAAGCTGGTGTGCGGACAGCAGGGCTTTCTCAGCCCTCCAGTTTCAAAACCCCGCGGTTCACCTTCATGGCAAGGATCCGGCGCACACTTTGGTTGATCCGCTCTTCGCTGATTTCTCCCAACGCGACCGCTTCCTCCAAAGCGGAGACGGCCGCCTGCGGGTTTGACGGGCAAAGCAGGATGTGTCTCAGACGTTTCCTGCGACGCCGGTATGCCGGATTCCTGGGAAACAGAACTGCCCGAAGAAGTGCTGGGATTTGCACACCCGCCGGATATGGCGATGAAAGCGCAGCACAAGGCGGCGAGCATTCTCTTCCATTTTATCCCCGTCATTTCTCACACCTCCTGTCCCCTGAAGCGGCGTTTTTTAAGCGTCTTCCTCCCCTTTCGTCATCAGGGTATTTTCCAAATGCCGGACGATCTGGTCCAGCATCTCCTGCAGAAGCCGGTACGCTCTCTGCTCCGGTATCCCGTCGCAGGGGCGGCGCAGCGAAACCGTCAGTTCGGTTCCAAACGCTTTTTCCTCCGCCGTTATGGAAAGGGAGACGTCTGTTCCGTCCTCTCTCCATTCGGCAATAACCCTTCCCGGCGCTTCCTCCCCAAAAGTAATCCCTTCCTGCCGCAGCACGCCGTACACCGAGCGCAGGACAAAGGAGCGCACATAGGGAAGTTCTCTTTGAACGTATTCCATCATTTCTTCTCCTCCTGAATTTTTGGGGAACCGCGGCAGACGCCGGGAAGTGGATTCTTACGCCCTCATTTTAGGTGAAAAGAGGCCGGATTGTCTATGCGTAAATCCCGCCAATCGTATCAAAACAGGTGGCGGTGAACCGCCATTTTTCAAAAAACCGATGGCGGTCAACCGCCATTTGTGCATATTATATAAATCAAAGCAACTATTTTGAGGCTTTATATATGCACAACTTCTAATCGTTCCAAATAGGGGTTGAGGTGTACTTTTCGTTCCTGATTTTTCCTTTCCCGGATGCCGAATGGCGTAAATTTCATTTTTCAAGTGGGGAAAACGATGTTTTTTATCAGGACAATTCGTTACCGCACACAAAAACACCCTGCCTCTCCTGAGAGAAAGCAGGGTGTTCTTTTATCCTGTATGTTAATCGTTACGGTAAAGCAGGTACATAGTGATGCGGGATTTTGCGCCCGTCTTTTCGTACAGGGCGGAGATATGCCGTTCCACCGTCCGCTTGGACAGGAACAGGCAGTCGGCGATCTCCTGGGCGCTGCTGTCCGAAGAAATCATCTGGGAAAATACATCCCATTCCCGTTCGGTCAGCCCGTATTTTGCGATGAACGCCTCCCTGCGCTCTTCGTCCGACTTTTGGGAAGCAGGCGGCTCCTTGGGCTCCATGACGGCGTTCATGCGGGCGGTATACACGGCCATAGCAACGCTGACCGCCACGAACAGCACCAGGGCGATGACAATGGCGGCCAGGCTGTTGCCAGTGGCCAGCAGCGCCACCGATCCGTTGGTGATCAGGGCGGCGCTCACGTTATTCATGGCGCGGCCCATGCCCGCCCACAGCGACGGCAGGCGCATATGCCGGGAAAGCTCCATAAAGCTCGCTGTAAAGAAGACAACGAAAAAGCCCGAGGACAGGTAAAAGACCACCAGTCCGATCAGGAACGGAGCGCCCAGGTTCAGTACCACAATGGACAGAACCGACATCATCATCACGCAGTACATAATAAGCCCCATATACTTCCGCTTGCGGATATCGAAGACAAAGCCTGCGGCGAGGCCGCTGAATGCCAGCAGCAGGCGGGGCCATTGCCCGATATCCGTCCCGCTCGCATGACGGAGAGTCACGGCATTGTCCAGTGTGCTGAACACGCAGGCCATCAGCACTACCAGCAGCGCCAGCATAATGCCCGCCGTCCGTTTTTTCCGGGTGAGGGAAATGTCTTCCGCAGGTTCCGAAGAGGCACCCGCAGTCTCCGTCATTTCGATGCGGCTTTGGGCGGCCTGTCTCGTTCGGATGACCAGCAGGCTCAAAGCCGCCAGGAATACCGAAAGAAACGCCGCCTCCGCAACCTCCAGGTTGACAAGGTTGTTGTTTGCATACTGGAGCAGAATTCCCAGGGCGTAGGCGATCCCCGCCAGCCGTGCCAATGCATTGTCGCCGTCTATGGTGACGGCAGCCAGATAGTGGACGGCGCTGCCGAAAACGCCCAGCAGCAGGAAGAGCACCATCCCTGCCGTCATGGTCGCCGCATAGGAGATATGCTGCTGGACAATGAAGGTACAGATAATCGCACCCAGCGCCAGGATAAAGGTCAGCGCGCTTTTATAGCGCCTCCCGCCCCAGCGTTCCATGGCCGGATACAAGAAAAAGCCGACGGCGCTGGCGCCCAGCGCATAGTTCTGGGCAATGACAGTTCTCCCTTCCGTCACCGACAGAGAAATCATATTGACAAACAGATATTCCGCCCCTAAAAAGACAAAAGTAAAAATACCGATCAGCAGAATGGCGTTGACAGACGCCGGCTTTCTCAGTTCCCCTTTCATCGTACCACCCTTTCCACAGAAGCCGCTGCAGGCGTCCCGTTATTTCTCCGATTCTTCCGTCAGCTCCACTACATCCCCGATGTCACAGCGGAGCGCCCGGCAGATCCGCTCCAAAACCTCCAGGCTCACATATTCGTCCCGGTTCAGCTTTGCTATCGTAGAGGAGGACACATCTGCCAACTCTGTCAGGGCGGATTTTTTCATTTTTTTATCAATCAGCAATTTCCACAGCCGGTTGTACTGGACAGCCATACGCTTCATCTCCCGCCTTGTTTATGGAAGACAGTATAGCACAAAAATCGTGAAAAGCCAATGGATTTTATGAGATGTCACATATTTTTACGAATGTTAAGCCAAAAGAAAGCAGCCGCTCCTTTTACAGGCTCCTTTTACAGCCATAGACATTTACCGCTTTTTATTTCCAACGAGGTGAAGAAGCTAAAATACAGGGGAAAGGAGTACGATTATTTTCTGTTTACTCTGCAATGTTTATTACCTCGACACCTTTGCTCTTAGCGTAGTTCACTGTATAAAAAGTTCCGCCCTTGTTTTCTGTGAGATAAGAAATACAAGCAGAACTGTTATCAACCAGATGGCGATTGCGTTTATGCATACAGCCCCTCGTGTACTCCTGAGAAGTATATACAACTTTATCGGCCTTCTGTTTGATGTCATCGTATGTCATGACACAAGCAGACCTAACAAAAAAAGAGAACACCTTCTGAAATTACTTTCAAAAAGTGTTCTCTATACAGCAAGTACTGTATTGTGTTTTATCCTTACAACAATTCATTCTGCTTCACAATTCTTCAAAATTATATGAAAAATTGTTGTCAATTTGTTGTCAACTCGGATTTGAGATGCCGAAAACCCTTGATTTTACTGGATTTTTTAGTCCAGAGGCTTCATTGTGGGGAAGAGCAGCACCTCACGGATGGAGTCGTTGTTGGTGAGCATCATGACGCAGCGGTCGATACCGATGCCCAGGCCGCCCGTGGGAGGCAGACCGTACTCCAGAGCGGTGATATAGTCCTCGTCCATCATGCCGGCTTCCTCGTCGCCGTTTTCCCGCAGCTCCACCTGACGCCGGAAACGCTGCTTCTGGTCGATGGGGTCGTTGAGCTCGGAGAAGGCGTTGCCCATCTCACTGCGGCAGATGAACAGCTCGAAACGCTCGGTGAGCCGGGGATCGGCGGGAGAGCGCTTGGCCAGGGGGGACACATCCACGGGGTGCATGGTGATGAAGGTGGGCTGAATGAGCTTCTCCTCCACCTTCTGGTCGAACACCTCGTACAGGGCGTTGCCCCAGGTGGCAGGAGCGGCCTCGGGCAGCTCCACACCGATGGAGGCGGCCAGAGCCACAGCCTCAGCGTCGTCGGTGATGGCCATGAAGTCCAGGCCGGTGTACTGCTTGACGGCCTCGGCCATGGTCAGACGGGGCCAGCCGGGGGTCAGGTCAATGTCGTTGCCCTGCCACTGAATCTGATAGGTGCCCAGAATCTTCTGGGCAGCAGAGCTCAGCAGGTCCTCGAACAGGTCCATCATGTCGTGGAAGTCGGCATAGGCCTGGTACAGCTCCACGGTGGTGAACTCGGGGTTGTGCTTGGTGTCCATACCCTCGTTACGGAAGATACGGCCAATCTCGTACACGCGCTCCAGACCGCCCACCACCAGGCGCTTGAGGTGCAGCTCGGTGGCAATACGCATGTACATGTCAATGTCCAGGGTATTGTGGTGGGTGATGAAGGGGCGGGCGGTGGCGCCGCCGGAGATGGTGTTGAGCACCGGAGTCTCCACTTCCATATAGCCCCGGTTGTCCAGGAAGTCCCGGACGTGGCGGACGAAAGCGGAACGAATCTCAAAGGTGCGGCGCACCTCGGGGTTGATGATCAGGTCCACATACCGCTGACGGCAACGGGTCTCCACGTCGGTGAGGCCGTGGAACTTCTCCGGCAGAGGCAGCAGGGACTTGGACAGCAGGGTGATGGTGTGGGCCTTGATGGAGATCTCGCCCCGCTTGGTGCGGAACACATCGCCCTCCACACCCACAATGTCGCCGATGTCATACTTCTTGAACGCAGCCAGGGCCTCCTCGCCCACGTCGTCCACACGCACGTAGAGCTGGATGCGGCCGCCGCCGTCCTGGAGGTCGGCGAAAATGGCCTTGCCCATGCCGCGCTTGCTCATGAGACGTCCGGCCAGGCGCACCACCTGGCCCTCCATGGCCTCGAAGTTGTCCTTCACTTCGTTGCTGTGGTGGGTGACATCGTACTTGGTCACCTGGAAGGGGTCCTTGCCCGCTGCCTGGAGGGCAGAGAGCTTGTCCCGGCGAATTTGCAGCAGCTCAGACAGAGAGGGCTCGGCCTGGGCGTTCTGCTGGTTCTGGTTGTTGTGTTCCGACATAATCGTCTTCTCTCCTTCTATCTGTCCGTCTTCCGCTTAGCGCTGGATGCTGACGACCTTGTATTCAATGTTTCCGGCGGGGGCGTCCACAATCACGGTGTCCCCGATGCGCTTGCCCAGCAGGGCCTTGCCGAAGGGAGACTCCTCGGAGATGCGGCCATTCATGGGGTCAGCCTCCTGAGAGCCCACCACCTGGTAGGTCTCCTCCTCGTCCAGCATGGTGTCCATGACGGTGATCTTGCTGCCCAGACGCACGGTGTCGGGGTCGCTGTCGGCCTCCTCCTCGATGACGGAGCAGTTGGCCAGAATGTTCTCGATCTCGGCAATGCGGGAGTAGAGCTTGCCCTGCTCGTTCTTTGCCTCGTCGTACTCGCTGTTCTCGGACAGGTCGCCGAAGGAGCGGGCCTCCTTGATCTGGTCGGCCACTTCCTTCTCACGAACGGTCTTGAGGTAGTTCAGTTCCTGCTTCAACTCTTCCAAACGCTCTGCGCTGAGCTTGTATTCCTTGGCCATGATGTTCATCCTTTCAACGATAAAAAATAGAAGCCGCAACAGATGGCAGCCCAAAAAAGTCCATTATATTATTATAGTTGTTCCTACGAATTATAGAGAGTTTCTCCCCAAATGTCAAGGGTTTTGGCAGAGGGAAATGGCTCCCTCTGCCAAATTCTCCACGCCCTCACACGCGGCTGCGCCGGACGCTGGCGGGCTTCTTTCGCCCGAACCGCAGGCACAGCAACCCGGCCAGGGCTCCGCCGCACAGGCAGGAGGTAAGCACCACCAGCCCACGCACCTCCAGCACCTGTCCCCCGCCCCGGGCCGCACTGATGATCCACAGCAGTACCCCACAGGTCAGGCCCGCAGCCAGGCCGCCCAGCAGCTTCCGGGCTGGCCAGCGGCAGGCGCACACCAGACCGCCCACCAGGCCGCCCAGCACACAGGCCATGGCCACCAGCTGCAACTGGGCATTCTCCCGCAGCAGCCCGGAGGAAATGGCCGCCGCCCCGGCCAATAGCACCAGCAGCTCCACCACAATGGCCACCACGCCCCCCAAAGCCACGCCCAAAACCATCTGGGTCGGGCCTCCCGGTTTCACATCGTCTTTGCGCAAAAAAAGCACCCCTTTCCACATGGTTATTTCACCATATGCAAAGGGGTTGCTTCTCATGCGGACCTTACTTATCCTTCTTGTCCTTCTTCTCCTGCGTGGTGACATCCTGCTCAGCCTGGGTGCCCTTGCTGGAGATGGCCCACTTGGTGAACTCGATGCGCACACGGTCGGCGCCGGTCTCCATGACGATGGTCTCCTCCTTGATGGCACAGATGGTACCCACGATACCGCCGATGGTGGTGATCTGGTCCCCCACCTTCAGGCTGGCGCGCATGGCGGCCGCTTCCTTCTTCTTCTTGCTCTCGGGACGGATGAGCAGGAAGTAGAACACGGCGATCATGATGAGGATCATAAGAACGCTAGACATTGCTTCGGCAGGCATACAACGATTCTCCTTCTATGTGTGGATTGTAAAAAGATACATCACGTGTCATTATACCCGGATTTTCCCTGAAACACAAGCCCTATTTTCCGCTCCAGACGTCAGGGCATCCGCTGAGCCAGTTTCTCCGAGTATTCCGCCCGGAACTGCTGGAAGGTGCCCTCATCCAGGGCCTGACGGATGCGCTCCATGAGCTTGTTGTAGAAGTACAGGTTGTGCATGACAGCCAGGCGCAGCCCCAGCATCTCCCCGGCAGTAAACAGGTGGCGCACATAGGCCCGGGAGAAGTTGCGGCACACGGGGCAGTCACACTCTGGGTCGATGGGTAACTCGTCGGTCTTATACCGCTCATTTTTCATATTCATCCACCCGCTCCAGGTAAACAGCTTGCCGTGGCGGGCATTGCGGGCAGGCATGACGCAGTCGAAGAAATCCACGCCCCGGGCCACCGCCTCGATGATGTTGGAGGGGGTGCCCACCCCCATGAGGTAGCGGGGCTTGTCCTGGGGCATATAGGGCTCCACGGCGTCGATGATGTCGTACATCACTTGGGTGGGCTCGCCCACCGCCAGGCCGCCGATGGCGTAGCCGTCGCACTCCACCTTGGCCGTCTCCTGCATGTGCCAGATGCGCAGGTCCGGGAAGGTGGCACCCTGGTTGATGCCAAAGAGCATCTGGCCGGGGTTGACGCAGTCGGGCTGGCCGTTGAGCTTGTCGTGCTCATCCTTGCACCGCTTCAGCCACCGCAGGGTGCGCTCACAGGAGGCCTTGGCATACTCGTAGGTAGCGGGATTCTCCACACACTCGTCAAAGGCCATGGCAATGTCGCTGCCCAGGTTGGACTGGATGCGCATGGACTCCTCGGGACCCATGAAGATCTTGCGCCCGTCCAGGTGGGAGGCAAAGGTCACCCCTTCTTCGGTGATCTTGCGCAGCCCGGACAGGGAGAAGACCTGGAAGCCACCGGAGTCGGTGAGCATGGGCCCGTCCCAGCGCATAAACTTGTGCAGGCCGCCCATCTGGCGCACCACGTCGTCGCCGGGCCGCAGGTGGAGGTGGTAGGTGTTGGACAGCTCCACCTGGCAGCCGATGTCCTTGAGGTCAAAGGCGGACAGGCCACCCTTGATGGCCCCCTGGGTGCCCACGTTCATGAACACCGGGGTCTGGACGGTGCCGTGGGGAGTGGTGAACTGGCCCCGGCGGGCCTTTCCCTCGGTTTTCAACAATTCAAACATGTGTGTCTCCTTTTCGCTGCATGTCAAGAGATGAACATGGCATCTCCAAAGCTGAAGAATCGGTATCGGTTCTCCACCGCCTCCTTGTAAGCCGCCAGCACATGCTCCCGGCCCGCCAGGGCGGACACCAGCATGATGAGGGTGGACTCGGGCAGGTGGAAGTTGGTGATGAGGCCATCCAGCACCTTGAAGCGGTAGCCGGGGTAGATGAAGATGTTGGTCCACCCCGCCTTGGCCTCCATGGTACCGTCCTGGTTGGCCCAGCTCTCAATGGTGCGGCAGGAGGTGGTGCCCACACAGATGACCCGGCCCCCGGCGGCGCGGGTCTCGTTGATGACGTCCGCCGTCTCCTGGGAGATGACGCAGTACTCCGAGTGCATCTCGTGGTCGGTGACCTCCTCCGCCTTCACCGGGCGGAAGGTACCCAGGCCCACGTGGAGGGTGACATAGCACACCTTCACCCCCATGTCCTGGACCTGCTGCAACAGCTCCGGGGTAAAGTGCAGGCCAGCGGTGGGTGCTGCGGCAGAGCCCACCACCTTGGAGTACACCGTCTGGTATCGCTCAGAGTCCTCCAATTCCTCCTTGATGTAGGGAGGCAGAGGCATTTTGCCCAGCTTCTCCAGGGTCTCCAAAAAGATGCCCTCGTAGTCGAAGCGGACCAGGCGGTTGCCGCCCTCCACTTCCCCCACCACCTCGGCGGTGAGTTCTCCGTTGCCGAAGGTGATTTTGGCCCCGGTGTGCAGTTTCTTGCCCGGGCGCACTAGGCACTCCCAGACCTTCTCCCCCCGGTCGATGAGCAGCAGCACCTCACAGGCTCCGCCGGTGCTGCGGTGGCCCAGCAGACGGGCGGGCAGCACCCGGCTGTCGTTGAGCACCAGGCAGTCCCCCGCCCGCAGCAGACGGGGCAGGTCGTAGAAGTGCATGTGCTGGGTCTGGCCTGTCACCTTGTCCAAGGTCAGCAGCCGGGAGGCGTCCCGCCGCTCCAGGGGCGTCTGGGCAATGAGTTCTTCCGGCAAATCAAAATAAAAATCAGATGTTTTCACAATTTTCCCACCGTCCTCGCCATCATTTCCCCGGCATACCTTCTTGAGCGCACACATACAATGCTCTGTCCCCTCCCCGCTTCCACCTTGGGGCGGGCCGGGGGACACGAAAAAATTTTCCTTTTTTTCGCCGGATATGGAAATGATAAATTGACACTTTAATGCGATAATGTTATGATGTCTAGTAAGTATTTTGTCGAACTCTGGGGACAGAGTCTGTTCCTCTACCTCGACGCATACGCTGTTCTATTATAATACAACATCCGCCCACGTTTCAACCACTTCTTTCCCGTGGGCAGGAGGAGGTCATTTCCGTGCATGAATACAAAGTAGGTATCATCGGCGCCACCGGCATGGTGGGCCAGCGTTTCGTCACCCTGTTGGCCAACCACCCCTGGTTCCGCCTCACCGTTCTGGCCGCCAGCCCCCGCTCTGCCGGGAAGCGGTATGAGGAGGCCGTAGCGGGCCGCTGGGCCATGGACGTGCCCATTCCTGAGGTAGCAAAGGACATGGTGCTGCTCAGCGCCCAGGACGACGTGGAGACCATCGCCAGCCAGGTGGACTTTGTCTTCTCCGCTGTGGACATGTCCAAGGACGCCATCCAGGCCCTGGAGGAGGAATATGCCCGCCATGAGTGCCCGGTGGTGTCCAACAACTCCGCCCACCGCTGGACCCCCGACGTGCCCATGGTGATTCCCGAGGTCAACCCCCAGCACCTGGAGGTCATCCCCGCCCAGAAACAGCGGCTGGGCACCCAGCGGGGCTTTATCGCCGTGAAATCCAACTGCTCCATCCAGAGCTATGTCCCCGCCCTCACTCCCCTGCTGGGCTATGGCATTGAGAAGATTCTGGTGTGCACCTATCAGGCCATTTCCGGGGCTGGTAAGACCTTTGAGACCTGGCCGGAGATGGTGGATAACCTGATCCCCTACATCGGCGGTGAGGAGGAGAAGAGCGAGCAGGAGCCTTTGAAGGTTTGGGGCCGGGTGGAAAATGGGGTCATCGTCAACGCAGACGCCCCCGCCATCACCGCCCAGTGCCTGCGGGTGCCCGTGTCCAACGGCCACACCGCCGCCGTCTTTGTCACTTTTAAAAATAAACCCACCGAGGAGCAGATGAAGGAGGCCTGGCGCACCTATCAGGGCCGGGCCCAGGAGCTGAAGCTGCCCACCGCCCCTCAGCAGTTCCTCCACTACTTTGAGGAGCCCGACCGTCCCCAGGCCAAGCTGGACCGGGAGCTGGAGGGCGGCATGGCCGTCTCCGTGGGCCGTCTGCGCCCCGACACCCAGTACGACTACAAGTTCGTCTCCCTCTCCCACAACACCCTGCGGGGCGCCGCTGGCGGCGCGGTACTGCTGGCCGAGCTGTTGTGCGCGGAGGGGTACATTGAGCCCGTCCGCTAACCCATGAATTTGAAACAGAAAGGAAGTTGCCCTATGCGCACACCCGTGTTCACCGGTTCCTGTCCGGCGCTGGTCACCCCCTTTGACCAAAACGGCGCCATCAATTACGACGCCTTCGGCAAACTCATCGACGCGCAAATTGAAGCCGGGGTGGATGCCGTGTGCGTCTGCGGCACCACCGGCGAGTCTGCCACCATGTCCATTCGGGAGCACATCGCCGCCGTGGAGTTCTGCGTCAAGCGGGTCAACCACCGGGTCAAGGTGATCGCCGGAGCGGGCAGTAACGACACCTCTGCCGCGGTCTATCTGTCCCAGCACGCCCAGGACTCCGGAGCTGATGCCCTGCTCCACGTCACCCCCTACTACAACAAGGCCAGCCAGACCGGCCTCATCCGCCACTACGAATACATCGCCGACCGGGTGGACCTGCCCATCATCCTCTACAATGTGCCCAGCCGTACCGGCGTGTCCTTCACCGCCGAGACCTACCGCCACCTGTCCCAGAACCCCCAGTTCAACGGCGTGAAGGAGGCCTCCGGCAACTTCTCCCTGCTGGCCCACACCCGTTTTCTGTGCGGGGACGACTTCTACATCTGGTCGGGCAACGACGACCAGGTGGTGCCCATGATGGCCCTGGGGGCCAAGGGCGTCATCTCGGTGGCCTCCAACCTCATCCCCGAGGTGATGGTGAAGATGACCAAGCTGTGCCTGGACAACGACTTCGAGGCCGCCTCCAAGCTGCAAATCAAGTACATGGACCTCATCGACGCCCTGTTCCTGGAGGTCAACCCCATTCCCATCAAGGCCGCTTTGAACCTGGTTGGCATGGAGATGGGCGGACTGCGCCTGCCCCTGTGCGAGATGTCCGAGAAGAACCTGGAAACCCTGCGTAGTTCCATGGCCCGTATGGGTCTTCTGTGAGGGCTGCCCCATGCAAAAGATAATCATTTCCGGCTGCAACGGCCACATGGGCCGTGTGGTCGCTGACATCTGCGCCACGGACCCCCAGGTGGAGGTGGTGGCGGGCATCGACATTCTGGGCCAGCCCAACCCCAACTTCCCCGTGTTCTCCTCCCCCGCCGCCTGCGACGTGGAGGCGGACGCCGTCATTGACTTCTCCCATCCCTCCGCCCTGGCCCCTCTGCTGGAGATGTGCCAGGCCCGGAACCTCCCGGTGGTGCTGGCCACCACGGGCTATGACCAGCAGCAGCTGGAGGCCATCTCGGAGGCCGCCACCCACATCCCCGTGTTTCGCTCGGCCAACATGTCTCTGGGTGTGAATGTGCTGCTGGACCTGGTGAAGAAGGCCGCCTCGGTGCTGGGGCTGGACTACGACGTGGAGATCGTGGAGCGGCACCACCACCGGAAGGTGGACGCCCCCAGCGGCACCGCCCTGATGATCGCCGACGCCGCCGCCTCTGCCCTGCCCTACGAGCCGGAGTACGTGTATGACCGCCACAATGTGCGCCAGCCCCGTGGGCCCCACGAGATTGGCATCTCCGCCGTGCGTGGGGGCACCATTGTGGGCGACCACACGGTGATCTTTGCCGGACGGGACGAGGTCATTGAACTCAGCCACCATGCCGCCAGCCGCGAGGTCTTCGCCAGCGGTGCGGTGCGAGCCGCCAAATTCCTCACCGGGGTACAGGCCCCCGGCCTCTACGATATGTCCTATTTGGTGTAAAAAAATCCTCTTGGACAGCAGCTGCTGTCCAAGAGGATTTTTTCTTATTCGGCAATCTTCACGCAGTGGAACACTTTCTTGCCCTTCTTAATGATGGCACCGTCGGCGCCGCAGTCCTGGCAGCAGAACTGGGCGTTGACGTCGGTGACCTTGGCGTCGTTGACGGACACGCCGCCCTGCTGCACCAAGCGGCGGGCCTCACCCTTGGAGGGGCACAGGCCACACTTGACCAGCAGGTCCAGAAGGCCGATCTTGCCCTCGCAGAAGTCGTCCTGGCACAGGGTGGTGGTGGGCATGCTGGAGCGGTCCCCGCCGCCGGCAAACAGGGCCTTGGCAGCGGCCTGGGCCTTCTCTGCCTCCTCCTTACCGTGGACCAGGGCGGTGAGCTCGTAGGCCAGGATCTCCTTGGCACGGTTCAACTGGCTGCCCTCCCATTGGTCCATCTCGTCGATCTGCTCCAGAGGCAGGAAGGTGAGCATACGGATGCACTTGAGCACGTCGGC
Source organism: Pseudoflavonifractor sp. SW1122 (assembly GCF_012027765.1). Taxonomy (NCBI): domain Bacteria; kingdom Bacillati; phylum Bacillota; class Clostridia; order Eubacteriales; family Oscillospiraceae; genus Pseudoflavonifractor; species Pseudoflavonifractor sp. SW1122. The sequence continues at coordinate 71,838 of NZ_SJOS01000004.1, forward strand.
ATCCTCCACATTGCGCCAGTACTGGTAGAAGTCGTAGGGGCTGGTCTTGTTGGGGTCCAGCCACACGGCACCCGCGGCAGTCTTGCCCATCTTCTTGCCCTCGCTGTTGAGCAGCAGGGTGATGGTCATGGCGTGGGCGTCCTGGCCCAGCTTGCGGCGGATGAGCTCGGTGCCGCCCAGCATGTTGGACCACTGGTCGTTGCCGCCAAACTGCATGTTGCAGTTGTAGTGCTGGAACAGGTAGTAGAAGTCGTAGGACTGCATGATCATGTAGTTGAACTCCAGGAAGCTCAGCCCCTTCTCCATGCGCTGCTTGTAGCACTCGGCCCGGAGCATGTTGTTCACAGAGAAGCAGGCGCCCACTTCCCGCAGCAGCTCCACGTAGTTGAGGTTCATCAGCCAGTCGGCGTTGTTGACCATCATGGCCTTGCCCTCGCCGAACTCGATGAACCGCTCCATCTGCTTTTTGAAGCAGTCGCAGTTGTGTTGGATGGTCTCAGGGGTCATCATGGTGCGCATGTCGCTGCGGCCGGAGGGGTCGCCCACCATGCCGGTGCCGCCGCCAATGAGGGCGATGGGGCGGTTGCCCGCCATTTGCAGCCGCTTCATCAGGCACAGAGCCATGAAGTGGCCCACGTGGAGGGAGTCGGCGGTGGGGTCAAAGCCGATGTAGAAGGTAGCTTTGCCGTTGTCGATCATCTCTCGAATTTCTTCCTCGTTGGTGACCTGGGCGATGAGGCCACGGGCCACCAGTTCGTCGTACAATTTCATTTGGTCTACTCCTTTGTTATGATTTTGCCGCCACGGCCTGGGCCCCGTCGGCTTTGGTCTTCCACACATTATACCCAACCACGCCGCCAACGACGATCACCGCACCCACCAGGGACACGGGACCGATGGTCTCGTGGTAAATGAGGGCCACCAGAATGGGGTTCAAGATAGGTTCGATGCCCGACACCAGGCTGGCCGTCACCGCCGAGGTGCGGGCCAGGCCCAAGGTCAGCAGGATGTAGGCCAGGGCCACCTGGAACACACCCAGCACCACCAGACTCAACAGAGTCACCGAGCTAACGTTTGTCTCCCCCATCAGCCAAGGCAGCCCGATGAGGGCGCTGCCCACATTGCCCCAAAACACCGAGGAAATGGGGTCGGAGTCCGGCATATCCTGGAGGAGAAACACGCCCGCATAGCTGAACCCGGACAGCAGGGCCACCACGTTGCCCCCCATGCCCCCTGCCTGGAGGCTGTCCACGAAAAAGCACAGCACGCCCAGCACCACCACACCGCAGGCCACCAACTCGCCCTTCCGGGGCATCTTCCGCCACACCAGGGCGGTGAGCAGCAGCACGAAGATGGGGGCAGTGAATTGCAGCACAATGGCGTTGGCCGCCGTGGTCATCTTGTTGGCCAAGGTAAACAGGGTGTTGGTGCCGCAGATGGCCACAGCACCCAGCCCAATCCAGGGATTGAACCGGGGCCGATGTCCCACCCGCCACAGGTAGAGGCCGATGACCACCAGGGCGATGAGATTGCGCCCGCTGTTGATGGACATGCCGCTCCAGGGGATCACCTTGATACACACCCCACCCAAGCTGTACAGGATGGCCGCCAGAAATACCAGCACCACACCACTGTGTTCTTCCTTTTCTTTTGACAAAAAAACACCCCCTGTCCCGTAGGACAGAGGGCGTGAAACAACGCGGTACCACCTCTGTTTGCCGCTTCCTCACGAAAGTCGGCCTCAGGGAGTTTTTCTTCAAACTCCAACGCGCAATATCGGGCGCACCCGTCCGTTCCTACTTGCAGCCCCAAGGGGGCCGTTTCAGAAGGCTGCTCCAAGGTGTATTCCCTCCCCGACGCTCTCTTCCTTGCACCCACCGGAAGCTCTCTGGGCAGCGGTCTGGGGAGATACTTCTCCTCTTCTCTGCATTGTCACTGATGATAGCACAGTTGTCTGTGGTTGTCAAACGCTTTCTGCGGGCAGCAGCGAGAAGTGTCGCAGGGCCTTGGAAATGCCCTCCTCCTCCACGGTGGCGGTGACGTAATCCGCCAATGCCTTCACCCGCTGGTCTGCCCCGCCCATGGCCACGCTGGTTCCCACCAGGGCCATCATGGTCAGGTCGTTTTCTCCGTCGCCAAAGGCCATGGTCTCCTCGGGGCTCAGGCCGTAGTGGGCCATGGTGGCCCGAATGCCATCGGCCTTGCCCTCGCCTTTGGACATCACGTCAATGCCCAGAGGGTGCCAGCGGCTGTAGCTGCACCCGGGCATGACGGAGACGAACAGGTGCTCCTCCTCCTGGTTGACCAGGGGAATGAACTGATACACTTTGCCCTCCAGCATCCGCTGGGGGGACAGGACGGGGTACTGCTTGGTGTGCAAAAACTCGAACACCTCGTCCACCCGTCGATTGTGGCAGGTGAGATAGCTCACCCCGTTCTCCTCCACCAGGGCAGCCAGTTCCGGGTGGGCCTCCAGCACATCCTTGGCGTTTCGCAGGTCCTCCAGGGGCAAGGGGTTATCCCGATATACCCCCTGGGCATTGAAGCAGCACTGACCATTCAAGGTGATATAACCGTCAAACACCACATCCCGCAGCATTCCGGTGCTCTCCAGGTCCTGGGGTGCCCGTCCGGAACAGACGAAAATACGAATGCCCGCCCGCTGGAGGGCAAACAGGTCGTCTCGGAGCTGCTGGGACATGATCTTGTTTTTATACGAGACCATGGTGCCGTCAATGTCAAAAAAGATCGCGCGTATCATGGGTGAGTTCCTCCGTGTATGGTTATGCTTGTGTCTGTTTCCAGGCTTCCGCCTTTTGCAGCAACTCCTCCGCCCCTTCCAACAGGATGGCGGTGGAAGCGCCGCCGCTGAGGCGGGCCAGCTCTTCCCGGCGGCGTGGCCGGTCCAACTGCTCCACCCGGGTGTAGGTGCGGCCATCCCGCTCCCCCTTCTCCACCGAGAAGTGCACGTCGCCCATGGCGGCGATCTGGGGCAGGTGGGTGACGCACAGCACCTGGCGGCCCCGGGCCACCTGGCTGAGCTTCTGGGCCACTTTGGTGGCGGCTCGACCGGATACTCCGGTGTCCACCTCGTCAAAGACCATAGTAGTAACGCAGTCGGTCTCGGCCAGCACGTTTTTCAGCGCCAGCATGATGCGGCTGAGCTCGCCGCCAGAGGCGATGCGGTTGATGGGCTTCAAATCCTCCCCCAGGTTGGCGGACATGAGGAACCGGACCCGGTCCATGCCGAACTCATTGAGGCCGTCCTCCCCTTCCACGGGGCCAAATTCCACTTCAAACCGCACCCGGGGCATGTCCAGGTCGGACAGCTCCTGCTGAATGCGCCGGGACAATTCCTTGGCCGCCTTCTGACGGGCCTTGGACAGTTGTTCAGCCTCCTGTTGGGCCGCCTGCACCGCCTGGGCCACTTCCCGCTCCAGCTTCTCCCGGCGCTCGTCGGAGAACTGGATGTTGTCCAACTCGGTCTGGCACCGGTCCAGATAAGCCAGCATCTCCTCCTCGTCCGCTCCGTACTTGCGCTTGAGGCGGTGGAGCAGGTCCAGCCGCTCCTCCACGTCGTCCAGCTGGCCGGGATAGAAGTCCAGGCCGCTGCGGGCGTCCCGCACCAGTTCCGCCACATCGTCGGCGGCGTAGCGCAACTGGGACACCTTCTGGGCCAGCTCGGACAGCTCGGCGCTGTACCGCCCCCCCTGGGTCAGGGCGTTTTCGGCGCTTGTCAACAGGGCCACCGCTCCGTCGGACATCTCGCCCCCGGTGAGGGCCTGCCACGCCTGGTCCACGGCATCGGTGATGCGCTCGGCGTTGCGGAGAATCTCCCGCTGGGCGGTGAGCTCCGCCTCCTCACCCACCCGCAGCTGGGCCCGCTCCAGCTCTCCAATCTGGTGCTGGAGGGTGTCCATGCGCCGGGCCTTCTCCCCCTCGTCCATCTGCACCGCTTTGAGCTGGGCCCGCAGGTCCTTCACACGCTCATAGGCCGCAGTGTAATTCTGGCGCTGGGGAGCCAGGTGGGCGAAGTTATCCAGGCTCTCCAGGTGGGTCTCCTCGTCTAAGAGCTGCTGGCCGTCGTGCTGGCCGTGGATGTTCAAAAGCTGGCTGCCCAGCTCCCGCAGCTGGGTCACCAGCACCGGGTGCCCGTTGACCCGACAGGTGTTTTTCCCGTCCGGGTGGATGACCCGCTCCACCAGCAGCTCCCCGTTTTCATCAGGGGCAATGCCGTACTGTTCAAACCAGTTTAAGGCGGGCAGTCCGCCAAACACCCCCGTCACCCGGGCACACTTGGCCCCGGTGCGGATGAGGTCCCGGCTGGTCCGCCCGCCGATGATGGCGCCGATGGCGTCCACCACAATGGATTTACCCGCTCCCGTCTCGCCGGTAAGCACGTTAAATCCCTCTCCAAAGGCGATTTCCGCCTGGGAAATCACCGCAATATCCTCAATGTGAAGCAAGGAAAGCATATCAAATCTCCCCGTTTGGCGCCTGCTCTCAGTCCAGCATGGCCGCCATTTCTCGACAAAATTCTTCCGCCAGGTGGTTGGTGCGCATGATGATGATCACCGTGTCGTCCCCGGCCAGAGAGCCCACGAATCCGTCGATATCCATCCCGTCCAGGGCGGCTCCTGCCGCAGAGGCAAGACCGGGCATGGTCTTGACCACCACGATGTTCTGGGCCACGTCAAAGGAGGTGACGCCTTCCTTGAAAATGTTGCGCAGACGGCCGGCAAAGTTGTGGTGAGGCTGTTTGTTTTGCGCCACCACGTACTTGTAGGTCCCGGCCCCGGTGGGTTGCTTGACCAGGTTCAGCTCTTTTATGTCCCGGGAAATGGTGGCCTGAGTGGCCAAAATCCCACACGCCCGCAGGCTCTCCAGCATCTGTTCCTGGGTCTCAATGTCCTGCTCGGCGATGATACGCAGAATTTCCGACTGTCGCTTTGACTTCATCCTCTCACGCCTTTCCCAATTTCTGATTGATAACCTCGTAGAAGGTCCGTCCGGTGAGCTTCACAAGCCGGGTCACGTGGCGGGACCGGCGGCACTCCACCCAATCCCCCGGCTGGACCTTGAAAGCCCGGCCGCCGTCCACCGACAGGCTGGCATTTTTCCGGCTGCCTGGGGCCAGCCGCACCCCCACCGACCGCTCACTGCCCAGCACAAAGGGCTTGGCGTGGAGGGAGTGGGCGCAGATGGGAGTGATGATCATATTCTCCGCTGTGGGCTCCACAATGGGGCCTCCTGCCGCCAGAGAATAGGCGGTGGACCCGGTGGGGGTGGCAATGACCACTCCGTCCCCGGAAAAGGAGGAGATCACCGTCCGGTCTCCTGTCACCTGCAAGTCCAGCACCCGGGCCACCGAAGTGCCCTTGGTGACCACAGCGTCGTTGAGGGCGGTCTCGGAGAACACCCGCCGCCCGTCCCGGCGCACGGTGATGTCCAGCATCATCCGCTTCTCAATGGTGTACTTCCCTGCCGTCAGGCGGCTGAGCATGGACAGCTCATGCTGCTCCAACTCCGCCATAAAGCCCACGCTGCCCAGATTGATGCCCAGCACCGGAATCTGGTGGGCGTTGGCGTCCCGGGCGGCGTGGAGGATGGTGCCGTCCCCGCCAAAGCACACCAGCACATCGGTGTCCTCCAGCTCGGCGCTCATCTGCCCAAAGGGCTGATGGGCGGGCAGGTGGACCCGGCTGGAGTCCTCCAGGTCAAAAGGCAGGCAGATGACCACCTGGGCCCCGTTGTCCTCCAAAATCCGCTTGGCGGTCATGGCTGTTTTAAGCCCCCGGTCCCGGTAGGGGTTGGGGCTGAGTAGCACCTTCATGGATTCTCTCCTTCCAGCTGGGCGTGGGAGCGACGCACCAGGTCCTCCAGGTCGCCCCACTCCGGCTCTCCCGGCTTGGCCTGCATATACCCCAGATACTCGATGTTGCCCTCTGGGCCACGAATGGGAGAGAAGTCAATGCCCTTGACGGTAAAGCCCGCCTCGGCGGCATGCTGGGTGAAGTGCTCCAGCACCTCCAGGTGGACGGAAGGGTCCCGGACCACGCCCTTTTTGCCCACCTTCTCCCGTCCGGCCTCGAACTGGGGCTTGATGAGGGCCACCACCTCCCCGTCCTCGCTCATGAGCTGGCGCAGAGCGGGGAGAATCAGCTTCAGAGAGATAAAAGAGACGTCAATGGAGGCAAAGTCCAGCACGTCGGGGATCTCGTTATGAGACAGGTACCGGGCATTGGTGCGCTCCAGCACTACCACCCGATCGTCGCTGCGCAGAGACCAGGCCAGCTGGCCATAGCCCACGTCCACGGCGTACACCTTGGCCGCCCCGTTTTGCAGCATACAGTCGGTAAAGCCTCCGGTGGAGGCGCCAATGTCCGCCGCTATCTTGCCCTTAAGGTCGATGGGGAAGTGCTTCATAGCCTTCTCCAGCTTCAACCCGCCCCGGCTGACGTAGCGCAGGGTCTGGCCCCGCACCTCTAGGGCCGTATCCTCATCCAGGGTCATCCCCGCCTTGTCCAGGCGCTTCTCCCCAGAATAAACCTGTCCGGCCATGATGATGGCCTGGGCCTTTTGGCGGCTCTCCACCAGCCCCTTCTCCACCATCAGCACATCCAAGCGTTTTTTAGCCATTGGCGATCACCTCCATTGCTTTTTGACAAATTCCTGCCCCGTCGATGCCGGTCATCTCCCGCAGCTGGGACACCGAGCCCTGGGGCACAAACTGGTCTCCCAGATTCACCAGGGCCGCCTTCACAGGTACCCCGGCCAAAGCCAGTTCCGAGATGATGGTACGTCCCACGCAGCCGGAGTCGTTGCACTCCTCGGCTACAATGAGCCGCCCGGTTTTCTCACACAGGCGGCGGATGGGGCCCATATCCAGGGGACGGATGCTGTTGAGCTTTACCACCGCTACAGAATGTCCCCGCTGCTCCAAGAGCTGGGCGGCCTGGAGCACCTGGTCTACCATGGTGCCATAGGCCACCAAGGTCACGTCGGTGCCCTCCTGAATCACCGTGGTGCCGTCCACCCCGGCCATCTGGGTCCACTGCCCTTCCCCGCCCCGGGGATAGCGAATGGCCACCGGGCCGGTCATCTCACACACCGCATGGCGGAGCATGGCCCGCAACTCGGCAAAACTGGCAGGGCACAAAATCTGCATCCCGGGCACCGTGGACAAAAAGCCCACGTCAAACACACCGTGGTGGGTCTCGCCGTCCTCTCCCACCAGGCCCGCCCGGTCCACGGCCAGGATGCCGTGGAGGTTTTGCAGGGCCATGTCGTGGATGAGCATGTCATAGCCCCGCTGCAAAAACGTAGAGTACACCGCAAACACCGGCAGGGCTCCCTGCTTGGCCAGACCTCCGGTCATGGCCACCGCGTGGCCCTCAGCGATGCCCACGTCAAAGAATCGCTGGGGATAGCGGCGGGCAAACTCGTCCAGGCCAGTGCCCAGCCGCATAGCTGCCGTGATGGCCACCAGCTCCGGTTTTTCCTCGGCAAGCTGGCACATGGTCTCCCCAAACACCGAGGAGAAGTTGGTACCCCCTGCCTTGGACACCGCCAGCCCCTTCTCCACGTCAAAGGGGCCCACCCCGTGGAACTGGTCCGGTTGGCGCTCTGCCGGTGTATAGCCTTTCCCCTTTACAGTCTTGACATGGAGCAACACCGGGCAATTGAGCTCCTTGGCGTAGCGGAGCATCCGGGTGAGGTAGCTCACGTCGTGGCCGTCCACAGGGCCCAGGTAGGTAAAGCCCATGTCCTCAAACATGGAGTAGCCCAAGATGGCGTCCTTCACCATCTTCTTGGCCCGGTGGGTGACCTTGTAAACCGCTTGTCCCACGGCATTTTTCCCAGTGACGCTGCGGTAGAGCTTTTTCAGGTGCAGGTACTGGGGTTTGAGGCGCTGTTGGGACAGGTGGGCGGCCACGCCGCCCACGCTTTTGGTGATGGACATGCCGTTGTCATTGAGAATGACAATGAGGGGCTCGCCGCTGCTGCCCGCATCGGCCAGGCCCTCAAAGGCCAGGCCGCCGGTGAGCGCGCCGTCTCCGATGAGGGCCAGCACGCTGTAGTCTTCCTTGTTGACGGTGCGGGCCCGGGCCATGCCCAGGGCCACGGACACCGAGTTGGAGGCGTGGCCAGCGATGAAGGCGTCCGCCCGGCTCTCGTGGGGCTTGGGGAAGCCGGACAGGCCGCCGAACTTCCGCAGGGTGTTCATGGCCGAGCCCCGCCCGGTGAGGAGCTTGTGGGCGTAGCACTGGTGGCCCACGTCAAAGACCAGACGGTCCACATCCAGGTCAAAGACCCGGTGCACCGCCACCAAGATCTCCACCACGCCCAGACTGGAGGCCAGGTGTCCCCCGGTCTTGGAGACCGTCTGGATCATCTGTACTCGCAGCTGCTGGCACAGCTGTCTGGCCTGTTGGTCTGTCATCTCGCTGTATTGCTGAGGCAACACGCGGCTCCACTCCTTCCTGTATGGGGGTTACAGCAGAAAATACGCTCCAGCTGTCCCCACGACGACACCCAGAACCGCCCCGGCTGCCACTTGCAGCGGGGTGTGGCCGATGAGCTCCTTGAGCTCCTCGGCAAACAGCTCGGGCTTGTATTCATCCCAGTTTTTCATGATGTAGTTGAGGATTTTGGCCTGCTCTCCCGTCTCCTTGCGGACGTTGGCGGCGTCGTACATCACCACAAAGGCCACCACCACCGCCAGGGCAAACACCGGCTGGTCAAACCCGGCGGTCATGCCGATGCCGGAGGCACAGGCACACACCAGGGCCGAGTGGGAGCTGGGCATTCCGCCCCCAGTAAACAGGTAGCTCCAGTCCACCTTGCGGTAGACCACCACGGAGATGAGCATCTTCAACGCCTGGGCAATGGCCCAGGCGGCCACAGCCAGAAATAAGATGGGTGAGATCATGGCGTATACCTCCCTTTTTAGTGGTCCCGCTTGGCCAGGGCATCCGCCAGAGCACAGAGGAACTCGCTACTGTCCGGGAACGCCTCCTGCACCGCCAGCTTGGCCCGGTGGGTATACCGCTGCACCAGCTCCTGGCAGGAGTCCAGGCCGTACAGGGTCACATAGGTCACCTTGCCGTTCTCCCGGTCGGACCCCACGGGCTTGCCCAGCTGCTGGGTGGTGGACTCCTCGTCCAGCATGTCGTCCCGAATTTGGAACGCCATACCCAGGCCCTGGGCGTACTCCTTGGCCGCCTTCCACTGTGCCATGGTGGGGGCCACCGGGGAGGCAGTGAGGCCCAGCAGACAGGCGGCCTTGAGAAGGGCCGCCGTCTTCCAGCTGTGCACCAGGTTCAGCCGCTCCTCGGTCTGGTTGTCCCCGTTCATGTCCAGGTACTGCCCGGCGCAGATGCCCTGAATGGCACCCGCCGCCTGGGCCAGCACCGCACAGGCCTCGCCGTTGGATTCCACACGCTGGGTACGCCGGGAGGTGGCCAGCCGGGAAAAGGCCTCCGCCTGGAGGGCGTCTCCGGCCAGCACAGCGGTGCACTCGCCGTACACCTTGTGGCAGGTGGGCTTGCCCCGGCGCAGGTCATCGTTATCCATACAGGGCAGGTCATCGTGGATGAGGGAATAGGTGTGAAGCATCTCCACTGCCACAGCGTAGTCCACAGCGGGCTCCATGGACCCGCACAGGGCCTCACAGAACTTCAGCACCAGCACCGGACGAATCCGCTTGCCCCCGGCCAACAGGCTGTACCGCATAGCCTGCAACAGCTCTTGGTGGGGGCCCATATCCAAAAGGCTCTCTTTCAGGGCCTGCTCCGCCATCTGGCGGGCCTGCTCATATTGTGCCTCATAGTCCATCGTTTTGTTCTCCTTCCTGGAAGGGGACCTCCTCCTGAGCCTCTCCGCCCAGCAGAAGGCGGACCTTCTGCTCGGCCTGGTCCAGCATCTGGGTGCAGTGGGCGGCCAGACCGGTCCCCTCTTCAAACAGTTTCAGCGACTGGTCCAGGCTGGACTCGCCTCGTTCCAGCTGGGAGACAATCTCCTCCAGCCGCTTCATGGATTCCTCAAAGCTCTTCTTCTTTACCGCCACTGCTGTTCCTCCTTTTCTTCCACCCGGCAGTGGTACACGCCATCTGCCACCAGCACGTCCATGGCCTGGCCAGGCTGTACCTGCTCCACCGTGGTCACCGCCCGGCCCTCTGCCTTGGCAATGGCATAGCCCCGGCTGAGCACCTTCAGCGGGCTCATGGCATCCACTCGGCCCGCCAGCCCCGCCAACTCCACTCGGCCCCGGCGCAGGGTGCGCTCCAAGGCCATGGCTAAACGGCGCTGCACCCCATCCAAACGCATGCGCTGGTCGTCCACCACCGCCACGGGGTTGCGCAGCACCCGGCTCTGCTCCAGACGTCGCAGTTCCTTCCGGTCCCGGTCCAGCTGGACCTCCATGGCCTGTCTCAGCCGGAAGGTGAGCCCCTCCAGCCGCTGCCGCTCCTGTTGCTGGTCGGGCACCGCCAGTTCGGCGGCGTTGGAGGGAGTGGAGGCCCGCAGATCCGCCACGTAGTCGGAGATGGTCACATCCGGCTCATGGCCCACCGCCGAGATGACGGGGATGTTGGACAGGGCAATGGCCCAGGCCACCGGCTCCTCGTTGAAGGCCCACAGGTCCTCCCGGGAGCCACCGCCTCGGCCGGTGATGATGAGGTCGATGTCGTCTCGGTTGTTCACCTGGTGGATGGCGGCGGCGATCTCCTCTGCCGCCCCCTCCCCCTGCACCCGCACCGGCACCACCAACACCTCAGTCAGGGGCCAGCGCTGGCGCAGAATGCGAATCATATCCCGCACCGCAGCCCCCGCCGGGGAAGTCACCAGGGCGATTCGCCTGGGATAGGCGGGCAACGGCTGCTTCTTGGCCGGGTCAAAGAGGCCCTGGGCCTCCAGCTTCTTTTTCAGCTCCTCGAAGGCCCGGTCCAGGGCTCCCCGCCCATCCTCCATCAGCTGGGTACAGTACAGCTGATACTGGCCATCCCGGGGATAGACGGACACCCGGCCGTAGGCGATCACCGACAGGCCGTTGACGGGTTTAAAGCGCAGCCGGGCCGCATCCCCCCGGAACATGACGCAGCGGATGCTCCCCTGCTCGTCCTTGAGGGAAAAGTAGTGGTGCCCGGAGGGGTAACACTTGTAGTTGGACACCTCGCCCCGCACCAGCAGTCCCCGCAGCAGCGGGTCGCCGTCCACCAGCTCCTTGAGATACCCGTTGACCTGGGAGACGGAATAGACGGGTAGTTGGGCGCCGCTCACGGCTCAATCCCCCGTTCCACCGCCCGGTGGGCCAGGATGGCCACACCCAGGGCGTTGTCCGTGGAGTACTGGGGCGGCGCAAAGATGGCCCCCAGAGGCTCCAGGCGACTGCGCAGCAGAGAGTTGGAGGCCACGCCGCCGGAACACAGCACCGGCAGGTTTCCGTATTTTTTCTGGGCCCAGGCGGTGGTGCGGGCCAGCACCGAGGCCAGGGTCTCAAAGGTGAATCGGGCCACGTCGGCGGGGGCTACCCCGGCCTCTGCCATGCCCTTGATCTTATTCTCCATGCCGGACAGGGAGAAGGAGCCCTCCTTGGTCTTCACCACAAAGTACTTCTCCTCCTGAGAGTCCCGGCTGAGCACGTCCATGGCCTTTCCCGCCGGGAAGTCCAGGCCCAGCATGACGCCGATGCGGTCCACCAGCTGGCCCGCGGAGATGTCCGAGGTGCCGCCGATGAGCTGGGCTTGGACGGTGTGCCCGTGGGGATGCACCACCAACAACTCGGTGGTGCCGCCGGACAGGTGCCAGGCCAGGTGGGGCTGGTCCATCAGGTCCTCCCGCCCCGCCGACCAGGCAGCCGCCGCAATGTGGCCCTGCTGATGGGAACAGGGATAGAAGGGCACGCCCAGAGCGGCGGCCAGAGACCGCCCCTGTCCCTCGCCCACCAGGAAGCAGGGCATGTAAGACCCCTCCACTTCCCGGGGCTGGGTGGAGGCGCCCACGGCCCGGATTTCTCCGATGGCCCCTTCGGCCCGCAGCGCCTCGGTCATCAGGTGCAGCCGCTTGACGTGCTGAAACACTGCCTCGCTCTGACGCAGACCCAGGGAGCCCTCTTGCACCGTCAGGAGACGGCCGTGGTTTACCCCCACTCTGCCGTCAAACACCGCCGCCGACGTGGTATAGTTGCTGGTGTCAAATCCCAAACACATTCCTGCCATCCTTGTCCCCTCCCTCGTTGTCTTCTCGTCAGTCCTGTTCCTGGGGAAACTCCTCCCGGACGAATGCGCCCAAGATACCGTTGACAAACCGCACCACGTCCTCATCCAGGTACTTCTTGGAAATTTCCACTGCTTCGTTGATGGCCACCTTGTTGGGCACATCGGGCATGTACAAAATCTCGTACATGGTCAAGCGCATGATGGCCGCCGCCACCCGGTCGATGCGGGAGAACCGCCATCCCTTGGCGTGGCGCTCAATGTAGCCGTCCAGCTCGGCACCGTGGTCGGCCACCCCCCGCACCAGGGTGACAATATACTCTTTGAGCCCTTCGCCGGGGAACTGGGCGTACAGCTCTTCCTCCTGGCCTCTGGCTGCAAAGGCCTCTTCCGTCAGCTCCCGCTCCAGCAGCTGGTCCGCCTTCAGGTTGGAAAACGCCAGCTCAAAGGTGAGATGCATCGCAATTTCCCGGGCTGTTTTTCTGGTCATGGAACCTTCATCCTTTCGCGGCTCACCCGCCGCCTAATCTAAAAGGGGTATACTCCCCCAATGTGTATATACATTGATTATACACGCAATGGTGGGAAAAGAAAACCCCTTTCCCGCCCCCTGCGACGAATTTGGACAAATGGGCAACCCAGCCCCATTCCCCGCAGATTCCCTGTGCAAAACGCAAAAGAGCCGCTGCGCATCCCACGCAGCGGCTCCGCCTTGTTTTGTTTACTTCTGGAAGGTCACGCCGGACACCGTGACATTGACCCCGGACACGTCCAGGCCGCTGGTGTTCATCACCGCGTTCTGAATGGCGTCCTGCACGTTCTTGGCCACCTCGGGCACCACGTAGCCGTACTTGACCAGGATGGTGACGTCCACCATCACGGCCTCGCCCTCCACCTCCAGGTGGACGCCCTTGGCCACGCTCTTGCGGGTCACCAGAGCCGCCACGTCGTTGGTCAGGGTGGTGCCCAGAGCACTCACGCCGTCCACTTCCATGGCTGCCGCCCCGGCGATGACGGCCAGAACCTCCTCAGAGATGTTCACACTTCCCAGCTCTTCCTGGCGGGAGATATATTCCTTGCCTTCGGCCATACTGCCTCACGCTCCTTCTTCGTTGTCAGGGCAGCCAAACGTCCGCCCGGTTTCAGATAACTGGAGACATTATACCACCGCAAGGCCTAAAATACAATCCTGTTTTTCTAGGGTTTGGCCTCAATGATCTTGATCTGATCTGCGCTGAGTCCCGTTTCTTCCCGCACAATCTCCACGATTTTCGCAATGTCCGTCTCGCTCAGTCCCTGGTCTGTGGAGGACACCACCAGGTTGACTCCGTCCTCCCCAATGAAGCACACACAGTCTCCGTATCCCTTGGCGGTGACCAGGTTCTCCACCTGGGCCTCCGAGAGGGTGTCGTCGGCCATGGTCTGGATGGAGGCGTTGGCCTCATCCACCACCTTCTGGTCCGCCTTCTCGTCGGCTGCCGCCTCCTGTAGCAGCTCCAGGGCGCTGTCCCGGGCCTGCTGCCGGTTGAGCCGGGCGCTGGCAAAGTAGCCGCTGCCCGTCTCCTCCTCCGTCTGGCCCTCTGCCGTCTCTCCATCCTGCTCCTCGTCCACGCCATTGACCAGGGTGGTCTGGCCCAGCACCTTGCCGTCACTGCCGTCGGTGCCGCTGCCCTCTCCGGTGAGTTGGTTGTTGTAGGACCAGTTGAGATACACCGCCACCCCCACAAACAACACGATGGCCAACACCACTGCATTGCGTTTCCAAACGCTCATCCTTCTACCTCCTAAATGACATCGAATTCAGTCGCCCGCACATATGGTAATCCGGTCCGAGCCCAGCCCGGTGAGGGCCGACACCGCCTGGGTGATGGCCAGCTGCACCTGGGGGTCGTCCCCGCCTGGGCACACCACCAGCGCCCCTCGAAAACTGGGGTAATACTGGGTCAGCAGAACCACTTCCTCTCCATCCTCCCCGTCGCAGATCACCGTGGTCTGCTCCTGGGAGCTCTCCTTCTCTCCCTGCTCCTCCACCCGGTCCTCAGCCAGCACCCGCTCCACCCCCTGGTCCAGGGAGAGGAGCACCGTGGCGTCCCCCGCCCCTTGGATGCGGGAGATGGCCTGAGCCAGCCGCTGTTCCAGCTCTTCCACCGAGAAGGACTCCTCCTCTGCCTCCTGGCCCTGGGCGTCCGGGCCCGAGGTAGCGGTATGCTGGGTTGGCCAGGCCACCAGCACCAGCCCCACCACGGCCAGAACCAGCACCAGCTTGTATTGCCGCAGCCAGCTGCGCCACTGCTCTCCATTGGGCATGTTCCAATTCCACTTCACCCCGATATCACCTCAAAGCTCTGGCGCTCATAGGGAATCCCCAGGTCCGCCTGCATCATGTCCGCCAGGGCGTCTCTCTGCGCCTGGGTCCAGGTCCCTGTTAAGCAGGCTGACCACGGCTGCGGTATCTCGTCATCCCATGCAACCACCACCTCCACCTGACACGTCACACCCAGCGATTCCGCCTTGTCCAAAATATATGCGCCGGTTTCCTCCTCTATGATGGATTCATACAGCAATTGATTTTGTTCCATGAGCGCCTCCTCTGCCTCCTCCATGGCCCGAGTATCCCATTGCAGCATCTCCTGCCAGTCCTCTTCTTCCATGCCCACCATGGGCCCCAGGGTCACCAGCAACAGCAGCAGGCTGCCCACCAGCTTGCACACCCGCTGTCCGCCACCCCCCTTCACCAGGGCCCCGGACACCACCATCACAATGGACGCACAGGCCACACCCAGCAGCCACTGCTCCATCCAGCCGCTCATCCGGTCACCGCCGATACCGAGGACACCAGAGTCACCAACAGTAGCAGCGCACAGGCTCCGGTCATCCCCATGATGAGACCAAAGGCCCCGCCAATCTGCTCCACCAGTCCGCACACCCGGCTCTGGCCCATGGTGGCCGCCAGGGCCGCCACCAGCTTATAGAGCAGATAGTGCACCAGCAGTTGGAGCACCGGCACCAGGCAGATCCCCAAAATCGTCACCATGCCAAACACCCCCACCGAGCTGCGCAATATCCCAGCTGAGGCCAAAATGGTCTCCGAGGCGTCGGACAAAATGCCCCCCACCACCGGAATGGCCCCGGAGATGGCGAACTTGGCCACCTTCATGGACATGGCGTCCACCGAACCGGAGACCACCCCGCTCATGGATAAATATCCAACAAACACCATCATCAGCACCACCAATACCGAGGTGGCCACCCATTTCAGCCACCCGGCCATCTGCTTGAGCCCCGGATTGCCCAGAGCCGCCCACGCCACACTGGCTGCCACATACCCGTAGACCATGGGCAGCAGCACCCGCTGGATGACGTTCATCAACAGGCTGGAAAACCCCGCCGCCGCCATCTGACGGGCCGCCGCTCCGGCAATGGCCCCGGTGGCGGCGGTGGCCCCCGCTACCACCGGCAGCAGCACCGTGGCAAAGGCGGTCATGCGCTCCATGGCGGTACACCCCAACCCCAACAGGGAGGACATGTCCGCCACCGCTGCCACCGTCACCGCCAGAGCTCCCGCCAGGGACACCACCGGAATCTCATTTCCCCCACCAGCGTCGTACACCGTCTGGGCCAGTCCGCACAGCAAGAGAATGACAAAGAGGATGGTGGCCGAACGCACCCCAGCCCGGACGATGCCGAACATCTCCCCCTTTCCCGTCTCCACGAGGCTCTGGAGTCCTTCGTCCAGGCTCTCCCCATAGACGGCGCTGCCCCCCTGCTTTTCGGCCTCCCGCTCCATCTCCTCAATGCCCAGAGCGTCCTCCTGGCCCTCCAACACCTGGTCTGTGGAGACGGCCCGGGCCGGAACCACACACAGCAGCAGCGCCAGACACAGCGCCCACATCCACCGCATGTTCTCCCCTCCTAACTCAGCAGTTCTTCCAGCAGCGACAGCACCCCCTGGAGCAGGGGCATGGCCGCCACCAGGCCCAACACCGTCCCCGCCAGCTCCACGGCGCTGGCCAGGCCGTTTTCCTTGGCGTCCCGGCAAAAGTCGGCAGTGAATTTGCACAGCATGGCGATGCCTGTGGTCTTCATCACCGGGGCGATGAGCTCCTGAGAGATTCCGCCCGCTTCGGCCAACCGTTGGATATAGCCCACAATCAGCCCCAACTCGCCAGACACCGCCACCAACACGGCCACGGCGGCACACAGGGTGAGCACCAGGGCGATCTCCGGGGCCTGCTTGCGCACCACCACCCCGCACACCACCGCCACCAGCACGCCCCCCGACACCATGACCATCTGGCTCATAGGTCAAACAAGGTCTTCACCAGGTCAAAGAGGGCGCTGATCTCCTGCACCACCATCATCAGCACCACCACCAGAGCCACCAGGGTGGTCATGGTGGCCATCTCATCCCGTCCAGACCGGGCCAGCACCTGGTTGAGCACTGAGACCAAAATGCCAATGGCAGCGATTTTAAAAATTAAGTCCACATTCATCCCTAGGTGTCTCCTTATACGAATAAGATCATCAAAACCGCCCCAGACGTCACCCCTAGAGCGCCGTATACCCGACCCAACCGCCGCCGCTGCTCACAAGCCTGAGTCAGCTGCTCCTCCAGCTGCTCCCGGGTGTGCTCCAACGCCTGGCGCTGGCTCTCCCCGTCATACTGGCCCAACACGGACCCCAGGGCGTCCAACAGCTCCACGTCCAGCTGCTCCAGCCGCATCTGGCTGGCCTCCCCCGCCTGCTGCCACACCTGGGCAAAGGTGCGGCCCCGCAGGTTCTGGGCCCCGTGGGCGCACAGGGCGAAAAACTCCCCCGGGGCTCCCTGACACTGTTGGGCGGCCAGGTTCAACGCATCGGGCAACGGGGCCAGCTTCCAGGACAGCTCCCGCTGCACACACTCCAGCCCCACCAACAGGCCCCGCAGGTCCTTCACACGCCCATCCAGGTGTGCGATAGCCCCCAGCCCCAGGCCCATGGCCCCGCAGGCCAAACAGGCGGCCCCCATCAGACGAATCATGCCACCACCTCCACCCGGGCGGTGCGGTTTGTTCCGCTGCCTCGGAGCAGTACCACCCGGCGAAACACTCCGGACTGCCACAGGCGGCGATACACCGGACGCCGTTGGAAATCCTCCATACATGCCCCGTGGGCAGTGGCCAGCAGGGATACCCCACACCCCACCGCCTGGACCATAGCCTCCACATCCTCCATCTGGGTGATCTCATCCATGGCGATGACCTGTGGATTCATGCCCCGCAGCAGAATGGACACCGCAGCGGCTTTACCGCACCCGTCCAGAATGTCGGTGTGCCGCCCTACATACATCTGAGGGGTACCCTGCCACATAGCGGCAATCTCTCCCCGCTCGTCTGCCACCGCCAAGCGCAGCGGCGGAGCGGCCACCCCGTCGGACAGCCCCCGCACCAAGTCCCGGAGCAAGGTGGTCTTCCCCGCCCCCGGTGGAGCAAAAATCAGGGTATTTTGCAGCCGCTCCCCCTCCATCAGCTGGGGAAGCAGGGCCTCAGCCTGTCCCACCACCGGGCGGGCAATGCGCACGGACAGGGAGGAAATCTCCCGCAAGGTGGCCACCTTCCCGTCCCGCACCACAGCGGTGCCGCAGATGCCGATGCGGTGCCCGCCCCGCAGGGTGAGAAACCCACGCTGCACCTGGTCCAGCACCGTGTGGGCAGAGGCCTGGCTGGCCTGTTCCAGCACCTGCCGGAGCAGTTCCCCCGTCACCACCAGCTCTCCCACGTCTTGTTCTCCGTCTCCGTCCAACACCGTGGGCAGAAATCCCTGACGCAGGCGGATCTCCTCCGCCCGTTCCCGCTTCTCCTGGGGCAGCTGTTTGAGGGCACACCGGAGATGTTGAGGCATCAGGGCAACCACCTGCTGAAATGGGCTGTCCACCATGTAACTCCCTCCCTTTCGTATGGTACACCCCATTGTATGAGGGCCTGTCCCGGGGTATGACAGGCAAAAAAGAACTGCCCCGCCAGATGGCGAGACAGTTCTCAGTGCGTTTGATGAAATTTAGCCCAAGACAGACACGATGCGTGCCACAGCCTCCTGAGTGGCCTGGGCATCGCCGAAGGCGGTGACTCGGATGTAACCCTCGCCGCTGGGGCCAAAGCCTGCACCAGGGGTGGTGACCACGTTGGCCTTCTCCAGCAGCAGGTCGAAGAACTCCCAGGAGCCCATTCCCTCCGGGGTCTTGACCCAGATATAGGGGGCGTTGACGCCGCCGGACACGGTGAGGCCCGCTTTCGTCAGCCCCTCCCGGATGACCTGGGCGTTGCGCTGGTAGTAGGCGATGGTCTCCTTGACCTGAGCCTGACCCTCGGGGGAGTACACCGCTTCCGCGCCCCGCTGCACCACATAGGGCACCCCGTTGAACTTGGTGCACTGGCGGCGGTTCCACAGACTGTTGAGCGAGGCCCCGCCCCGCACCAGCTCCTTGGGCACCACGGTGTAGGCACAGCGGGTACCGGTGAAGCCGGCGGTCTTGGAGAAGGAGCGGAACTCAATGGCACAGGTCTTGGCCCCTTCAATTTCAAAGATAGTGTGGGGAACATCCCCCTGGGTGATGAAGGCCTCATAGGCGGAGTCGTAGAGAATCACCGCATCGTTTTCATTGGCATAGGCCACCCATGCCTCCAGCTGCTCCCGGCTGGCCACCGCTCCGGTGGGGTTGTTGGGGAAGCAGAGGTAGATGAGGTCCACCTTCTCCTCCGGAATGGCGGGAGAGAAACCATTTTCGGCGGTGCAGGGCATATACACCAGCTTGGACCAGTGCTGGCTGGCCTCGTCATAGTCCCCGGCTCGGCCTGCCATGGCGTTGGTGTCCACGTACACAGGGTACACGGGGTCACACACAGCCACCACGTTGTCCACACCGAAGATATCTCCGATGTTGCCGCAGTCGCTCTTGGCGCCGTCAGAGACGAAAATCTCATCGGGGGCGATGGTGACGCCCCGGGCGGCGTAGTCGTGCTGGGCAATGGCTTGGCGCAGGAACTCATAGCCCTGCTCGGGACCGTAGCCGTGGAAGCCAGCCCCGGTGGCCATCTCGTCCACCGCCTTGTGCATGGCCTCGGTGACAGCAGGAGCCAGAGGCCGGGTCACGTCTCCGATGCCCAGCTTGATGAGGGATTTATCCGGGTTTGCCTTGGCATATGCCGCCACTCTCCGGGCAATTTCCGAGAAGAGATAGCTGCCGGGCAATTTCAAATAGTTTTCGTTGATGGTGGCCATGGGTGTTCCTCCTGTATTCAGCTGTTTACAGCATTAAAATTCTCCGTTTATTGTACAACATCTTCCACCTGGGGTCAATGGGTAAGTTCACCGTCGAACACCGTCACAGCGGGTCCCGTCATATGCACGTGCCCATCCTCCCCCCAGGAGATGGACAGCTCCCCGCCAGGCAGGGCCACCACTGCGCTCCGTTCCGTCACGCCAGAGGAGGCCAGAGCGGCCAGGGCAGCGCTGGCTCCGGTGCCGCAGGCCATGGTCTCCCCACTGCCCCGCTCCCACACCCGCATGGCAATGTGGGCCGTGTCCCGGGGGGCCACAAACTCCACATTCACCCGCTGGGACAGCTTAGGATGGACCTCCAGCTGGGGCCCCAGGCGTGTCACGTCCACCGCCGCTACATCCTCCACCAGACACACCAGGTGGGGATTCCCCATCCACACGGGAGTGCCCTCCACCTGGATGCCCTCCACTTGCAAGGCCATGGGCTTGCCCACCTGGGGCACTCCCATATCCACGGTGACCTCCGCCACCTTTCCTCCCTCCACTTGAAGGTCCACGGTGCGGACACCGCCACCGGTCTCCACGGTGAGGCGGGTCTTCGTGGTCAGCTTCCGGTCGTATACGTACTTGCCCAGGCAGCGGATGCCATTGCCGCACATGGTCCCTCGGGAGCCATCCGCATTGAACATGGCCATGCGGAAGTCCGCGTTCTCCGATGGGCAAATGCAGATCAGCCCATCTCCCCCCACTCCGGTATGGCGGTGGGACAGCTGCCGGGCCAGCTCCTCCGCCCCCTCCGGCTCCCCCTGGGGGCAGTAGAGAAAGATATAGTCGTTGCCCAGCCCGTGCATTTTGGTGAAGTTCATACCACCACTCCCTTCCCTGGTGTTATATGAAGGGAAGGAAGGAGAGATACCCGAAAAAAAGCGAGGAACAGCCCCTAGACTGTTCCTCGCCAATCAATTATATGGAATTTCCCAGCACAATGCGGGCGGTCTCTGCCAGCTTAGAGCCGTGGTCCATGCTCTCCTTTTGCAGAAAGCGGTGGGCCTGTGCCTCTGTCATGCCGTGTCGGTCCATGAGCAGTGCCTTGGCCTGAGCCACCAGCTGGTTCTCCTCCTCACTGCGGTGGATGTGCACCGGGTACTTGGAGACCCGACGGCGGGCAAATTGCAGCAGCATCCGCACCGACGCCAGCAGGTCTCCCCGGCTCACCGGAGCAGGCAGCTGGAAGATCTCCTCGGTTTCGCACAGCTCCAGCCGATTCTGGGGGGCCACCATCAGCATCACACACTGCTGCGGCAAGTCGTAGTACAGGTCCTCCCCCGCTCCATCAGGGAACTTGAACCCGCACACCACCACGCCCAGCCCCTGCTTGTTCACCAGGCGGCGCACCTCGGAGGCGCTGTGGCACACCACACACTCTGCCACGCCGCCGCTCTCCAGCACCTCGGAAATGCTGGCCGCTGTCTTGCGGTTTTCAAAGGCTACGATTACTTTTTGCACAAGATCTCACACTCCTCCCATCACCTGTTGCCCAAGGGCAGCGGGAGCGATCAATAGTTGATCATGTACTTGTCCAGCTCCCAGCTGGACACACGAGTGCGATACTCCTCCCATTCTCTCTCCTTGCCGGCGATAAACTGGCAGGCCACGTGCTCACCCAGAGTGGACATGATGAGCTTGTCCTTCTTCATCAGCACCAGAGCCTCGTCCAGAGAGCCGGGCAGGGCCTCGATGCCCCGGCGCTTGCGGGTGGCGGGGGTCATGTCGAAGATGTTCTCGGTGATCTCGGCGGGGAGGGTCAAATTCCGCTCAATGCCGTCCAGACCGGCGGCCAGGCACACGGCCAGGGTCAGATAGGGGTTGCAGGCGGGATCGGGGCTGCGCAGCTCCACGCGGGTGGACTGGCCACGGGCGGCGGGGATACGGATGAGAGCAGAACGGTTGGAGGCAGACCAGGCCATGTAGCAGGGGGCCTCATAGCCGGGCACCAGACGCTTGTAGGAGTTGACCAGGGGGTTGGCGATGGCGGTGATACCCTTCATGTGGTGGAGAATACCAGCCATGAAGGCGTAGGCCTCGTGGGAGAGCTTCTTGTCGCCGTTCTCGTCAAAGAACACGTTCTTGCCGTTGCGGAACAGAGACATGTTCACGTGCATACCGGAACCGGCAATGCCGAAAATGGGCTTGGGCATAAAGGTGGCGTGGAGGCCGTTCTTCTGGGCGATGGTCTTCACCGCCAGCTTGAAGGTCATGATCTTATCGGCGCACTGCACGGCGTCGGAGTACTTGAAGTCGATCTCGTGCTGACCGGGGGCCACCTCGTGGTGAGAGGCCTCGATCTCATAGCCCATCTTCTCCAGGGCCAGGCAGATCTCGCGACGGGTGGACTCGCCGTGGTCCAGGGGGCCCAGGTCAAAGTAACCGGCCTCGTCGTTGGTCTTGGTGGTGGGACGGCCCTCCTCGTCGGTCTTGAAGAGGAAGAACTCGGGCTCGGGACCTACGTTGAAGGCATCATAGCCCATGTCGTGGGCCTTCTTCAGCACGCGCTTGAGAACACCACGGGGATCGCCCACAAAGGGAGTGCCGTCGGGGTTGTACACGTCGCAGATCAGCCGGGCCACACGGCCGTGCTGGGGACGCCAGGGGAAGATGGCAAAGCTGTCCAGATCGGGGTACAGATACTGGTCAGACTCGTTGATACGCACAAAACCCTCGATGGAGGAGCCGTCCAGAGTGATCTGGTTGTTCAGAGCCTTCTCAATCTGGGAAGCGGTGATGGCCACATTCTTCAGCTGACCGAAAATGTCGGTAAACTGCATGCGAATGAAGTTAATATCCTCTTCCTTGACAATGCGAATGATGTCTTCCTTGGTGTAACCCATTGTTCATTCCCCTTTTCTTTCGATTCGTCCGGCTGAAACCACCCCGGCCTAGTGGAGAAAAAAGGTTGTCCTTCTCCGCCTTTTTTCCTAAAACTATCTGTTGAAGTAATTCTGTGTTCAGTATAGCATGAACCGCTATTTTGTCAACGGATTTTTGCACCGATGCAAATTTTCATCGCAAAAATCAAGTTCACAACCTTGAGAAGCGCCATTTTCGCGTTTTTGCACAGAAGCCTTTTTCTCACATTTTTACCCAATCGACATCGCCACTTTGCACAAACCGCACGAAATTCTTCTTGACTTTTTGGTCATATCTATCTAGAATGTCATCATAAGCTTTTCCCTGGTAAAGGGCAGCACACGAAAACGGAGGAATGTATATGTCTCACAAGTATGTCTATTTGTTTTCCGAAGGAAACGGCAACATGAGAGAATTGTTGGGCGGCAAGGGCGCCAACCTGGCCGAGATGACCAACTTGGGCATGCCCGTTCCCCAGGGATTTACCATTACCACTGAGGCTTGCACCCGTTACTATGAGGACGGTCAGGCCATTGCTCCAGAAATCCAAGAGCAGATTCTGGAATATATCGTCAAGATGGAAGAGATCACCGGCAAGAAGTTCGGCGATCACGAGAATCCCCTGCTGGTCTCCGTCCGCTCCGGCGCTCGGGCCTCCATGCCCGGCATGATGGACACCATCCTGAACCTGGGCCTCAACGAAGAGGTGGTTCAGGTCATGGCCGAGAAGTCCGGCAATCCCCGCTGGGCCTACGACTGCTATCGCCGCTTCATCCAGATGTACTCCGACGTGGTCATGGAAGTGGGCAAGAAGTATTTCGAGGAGCTCATCGACGAGATGAAGCACGCCCGGGGTGTCACCCAGGACGTGGAGCTCACCGCCGACGACCTGAAAGAGTTGGCCGAGCAGTTCAAGGCCGAGTACAAGGAAAAAGTCGGCGCCGACTTCCCCACCGATCCCAAGGAGCAGCTGATGGGCGCTGTCAACGCCGTGTTCCGCTCCTGGAACAACCCCCGCGCCATTGTCTACCGCCGCATGAACGACATTCCCAGCTCCTGGGGCACTGCCGTCAACGTGCAGGCCATGGTATTCGGCAACATGGGCGACAACTGCGGCACGGGCGTGGCCTTCTCCCGCAACCCCGCCACCGGCGAGAAGAAGATCATGGGCGAGTTCCTGGTCAACGCCCAGGGCGAGGACGTGGTGGCCGGCGTGCGCACCCCCATGCCCATTAGCCAGATGGCCGAGAAGTTCCCCGAGGCGTACATCCGCTTTGAGGCCGCTGCCAAGGCCCTGGAGGACCACTATCACGACATGCAGGACATGGAGTTTACCGTGGAAAACGGCAAGCTGTACATGCTCCAGACCCGCAACGGCAAGCGCACCGCCACCGCCGCTCTGAAAATCGCCTGTGACCTGGTGGACGAAGGTCAGATCACCGAGCAGCAGGCTGTGCTGATGATTGACGCCCGCAATCTGGA